>JAILFH010000120.1 GCA_024697645.1 Prevotella sp. | reverse complement strand
TTTATTTCTTTCACGTTCTCAGCATCTGCTGAATTGCTTCTCTACGCTGCTACCGTCAGTGCTTCGTCAACTTGAGGCGATGAAACCCAATGCGACGGTAGAGGAGGAGAGTGAGTTTATTCGTCAGAACTTCCCGTCTTATCCCAATCTTTCTATTGATCATGGAATTCTGGAGCGGTCTGAGCAGGTATACGTGATGAAGTGCGACTTCGGTTGGGCTGATCTCGGTACGTGGCATAGCATCTATGAAGCCAAACAGCAAGGTGAGGACGACAATGTAGTGATAGATAGCGAAGTGATTCTTGATGATTGTCGAAATAATGTGATTAAGTTGCCAAAGGGCCGTTTGGCTGTGCTGAATGGTCTTGACGGTTTCATCGTTGCTGAGAAAGACAATGTGCTGCTCATCTGCAAGAAGGAAGATTCATCTTCTCGAGTGCGCAAGTATGTAAACGAGGTGAGAATGAAGATGGGCGATGAATACGTTTAAGGAAGTCGCTCAGGCGTGAAGGCCATGTATAAAAGTCTCTAACAATTGTGGTTAGAGTATTACGCCTAGAAACTTGTTTTAAGGGACGAGAAACATAATAAGGAACTGTGCTATCAGCACGCGGACAAACATTCCAAGTGGATAGACAGAAGCATAGGCGATGCTTGATGCGTCGCCTTTTGTTGTGTCGCTGGCATAGCCCAAAGCCATTGGATTTGCCATTGAGCCGCAGAGAATACCGCAAATGGTTCCCCAATCGTAATGGCGGGTGCGAAGGGCGATATAGCCAATGATAAGCACGGGAACAATAGTGAGTACAGCACCGAGTCCAATCCACAGCAATCCTTCTGGGCGCATCACAATGTAGAAGAAGTCGTGGCCAGCATCGAGACCGAGACAGGCCAGATAAAGCGACAGACCAAATTTGCGGAGCATCAGAGATGCAGAGCGTGTGGTGTAACTGATGAAATGCACTCGTGGTCCAAGTGAACCCACGATAATACCCATGACGATGGGACCACCGGCAATACCCAGTCTGACGGGACTCTCCATTCCAGGAAGCGTGAAGGGAATTGTGCCAAGACCTAGACCGAGGATGAGGCCGAAGAATATTGCAGCCAGATTGGGTTCATTGAGTGTTTGAACGGCATTACCAAGGAATTGTTCTACTTGGTCGAGCGACTTTGGTTCACCAACTACTGTTAGGTGGTCGCCATATTGAAGTCGGAGATCGTCGGTAGCCAATAGTTTGATATCGCCACGAGTGATGCGGCTGACGTTGACGCCATAGGTGTGACGAAGTTGAAGTTGACCGAGACGGCGTCCATTGAGAACTTTTCGTGAAAGCACCAATGTACGGCTCTCAACCTTTGAGTCAATATGGTTCCAGTCGACTTTCTCACCATTCCAGTCGGTTTCGGTCTTCTCGCCGAAGAGAATCTCCATTGCGCCAGTATCTTCCTTTGTCGTCACAACAAGTACGTTGTCGTAGAGGCGAAGAATCGTGTCGGCCTGGGGTACAAGAACCTGCTGCCCTCGCCAGATTCGAGAGATGATGAATTTCAGATGGCTCATCTGCGAAATCTCTGCCACAGTCTTATCGGCCAGTGCGGGATTGACGACAACGAATTGTCCGATGAAGGTCTTATTGTCTGTATCAGTGTTCCGCAGTTCCAGATCCTTGGGCTTTACGAAGATTTTGCGGATTAGCATCATGGCCAGAATGACACCCAGTACACCGAGTGGATAGGTGACAGCAGTTGCCAACGCTGCCGAACCAGTAGGCATTCCGCGATGAGCAAGCGCTTGCTGGGCCGCACCGAGGGCAGGAGTGTTGGTTGTTGCACCACAGAGCACGCCGACCATATCGGGCAGACTGACGTTAGTAATTTTAGTGAGCGCAACGGCCATTACTGTTCCGAGAGCAATCACACCGAAACTCCAGAGGTTGAGTTCCATTCCTTCGTGCTTGAGCGAGCTGAAAAAGTTGGGTCCAACGTGGAGACCAAGCATATAGACAAACAAAACCAAGCCAAAGGTTTCGGCATATTCAAGTATTTCGGGATTGACTGCAAGTCCCAGATGTCCCGCGAGAATACCAATGAAGAAGACGAACGCAACGCCCAACGACACTCCACCCAACCGAATCTTGCCAAGCGTAAGACCCAGACTGCAAATCAGCGAAAGAACCACTACGGTCTGAAGGGCTGACTGCTCGGTGAAAAGTGCGCTAAACCAATCCATTCTTTAGTTGAAAGTTAAGAGTTGAGAGTTGATAATTATGATTGCCTTTGTGTTGTGTAATTCAGATTTAAATTATAAATACAGAACATTAAACTCAGGGTTTCGACCGATAAAATCAAATTCTCGAATGTTTGACCTTGCAATCAGAACTCTAATCTCTGTACTCTGAACTCCAAACTCTAACTTCTTATTAAATAATGCTGAACGCTACGTCCATCATCTTTGTAAAGTTGTTCTGGCGTTCTTCAGCAGTGGTGACTTCGCCTGTGACAAGAGAGTCACTGATGGTGCAGAGGCAAAGGGCGCGGTTGCCACTTCTGGCTGCATTCATATAAAGCGCAGGTGCTTCCATTTCTACTGCCAATACACCCATATTCTGCCACTTTTCGGTGGCGGGATTCTCATCGTAGAATGTGTCAGAAGAGTAGACGTTTCCCACTTTGTAGCGATAGCCCAGTCGCTCGGCCGATTCAACGGCTCGACGCAAAAGGCCAAAGTCGGCAATAGGTGCAAAACTGCCGGGAAGATGGAACTGAGCGGCGTAGTTGGAATTGGTGCAAGCACCCATAGCCATTACCAAATCACCAATCTTCAGGTCTTTGTTCATCGAACCTGCTGAGCCCACACGGATGATAGTCTTCACGCCAAAGTAGTTGAACAGTTCGTAACTGTAGATACCAATAGAGGGAATGCCCATTCCGTGACCTTGTACCGACACGCGTTTGCCTTGATAGGTGCCAGTATAGCCCAGCATCCCGCGTACATTATTATATAATACGGGATTCTCCAAGAAGCGCTCCGCCATCATCTTTGCGCGTAGCGGGTCGCCAGCCATAATAACAGTTTCGGCTATTTCGCCATATTTTGCCCCAATGTGCGGGGTCGGTGTATTTTCTCCCATTTTCTTATTCTTTAAATTTGCTGCAAAGGTACGAATTTTTCTGACACGCGATATAATATCGTCAGATTTTTTCTTTTTTATTCAACTTTCATTCGTTGCTGCAGACGGATATCGTCGCTAGCGGCACCAACCATGAAGGTGAACACGCCCGGTTCGAAGGCGGGTTTCATCTGTGCGTCGATGATGGAAAGGTCATCGTGGGTGAGTGTGAATTCCACATGACGAGTCTCGCCTTTCGGAATCATGAGGCGCTTGAACGCCTTGAGTTGCTGTAGCGGCTGAACCACTGAAGCCACGTTGTCGTGAATATAGAGTTGCACGACTTCTTCGCCGTCCATAGCGCCTGTATTAGTAACGTCGCATGAAACCTTCACGTCCTGACCCTTTGCGGCAGAGATGTTCAGGTTGGCGTATTTGAAAGTCGTGTAGGAAAGCCCGTAGCCAAAGGCATAGAGGGGCTTTGAGGTCATCTCGATGTAGTTGTGAGGACGTGGAGCGCGCTTGTTGTAGTAGACGGGCAACTGTCCAATGTTTTTGGGAACCGAGACGGGCAGACGGCCAGCAGGATTGTAGTCGCCGAAAAGCACGTCAGCAATAGCCAGACCGCCTTCCTGACCTGGATAATAGGCTGTGAGTAGTGCGTCGGCATTCTCGGCAGCCCAAGTCTTGATGAGCGGACGACCTTCGATGTAGATGACGACAAGCGGTTTACCAGTCTTCTTCAGTTCAGCCAGCAGGCGATTCTGCAGTCCGAGCAGGTCGAGCGTAGCGCGGTCGAAACCTTCGCCACAGTCCATGTCGGTGAGTTTTGCAACTCCGCCTTCCGTGCTTACTTCTGCTGCACCAGTCGCCTTGTAACTTGTCTTGAAGTCGCGGGCGCTCGAACCTCCCACAACGGCCACAATGACGTCAGCCTTGCGGGCAGCCTCTACGGCTTCAGCAATGTTTTGCTCGGTGGTGTCGCGAACGGCGCAACCTTTCACGTAGTCGACAGATAGTTGCGAATCAGCCGCAGCAGCCTTCATCTTGATTCCCTCGAGAACAGTCTTCACGTTCTCTTCTTCTTGCGGAGCGGTGTAGTCTCCGAGTTGGTTGTACTGAGTGTCAGCATTGGGACCAACGACGAGCACGTTGAGTTTTTTCCCCTCTGCAGACGGCTGCTGAAGCGGAAGTACTCCATCGTTCTTCAGAAGAGTAATGCTGGCACGTGCCGCATCGAGAGCCACCTGCTTGCTTGCTTCAGTCCGAACGTTGGCAGCCGCAGTCTTGGGGTCGACATAAGGATTGTCGAAGAGTCCCATTTCGAACTTCATGCGCAGAACACGCTCACAAGCACGGTCGACGTAGAATTTCAAATCTTCCTCACTAATCAGTTCCTTTCCGTCGTCACCTACAGAGGTCGTTCCGTTGGCAAGACGAGTCAGTTCGCCAAACGCATTTGCACCAAGATCGGCGTCAACTCCAGCACGGAGCGCCAGCACGCCTGCCTCTTGCTTGTCACGGGCAGCGCCCATTGTGGCGATTACATCAATGCTATAGAGGTCGCTGACCACGAATCCACGGAATTTCCACTGATTATGGAGAACATCTGTGAGCAAGTATTCGTTGCTGGTGCAGGGAATACCGTCGCACGAGTTGTAACTGGTCATTACGGAAAGAGCACCTGCGTCGATGGCCTTGCGGAACGGAGGCAGGAAACTCTGGTGCATCTCCATCGGACCCAATACAGTCTGATTGCCATTCTGTCCGCCTTCGGTTGTTCCATAGGCGATGAAATGCTTCAGCGTTGCCAGCGTTGAATAAGGCTTCGAGAGATCGCCTCCACCCAGACCGCGCACCATAGCCGCACCCATTTCGCCCGTGAGTAGTGGGTCTTCACCATAGGATTCTTCCACCCGCGACCAGCGAGGATCACGGGACAAGTCGAGTACAGGTCCATAACTGATATGTCCTCCCTGCAGTCGGATTTCCTTACCGATGACTTCACCTGCGCGCTCCAGAATCTCGGGCGACCAAGTGGCTGCCATTCCCAAACCTGTGGGGAAAACGGTTGCACCAATAGCCATATGGCCGTGAGGAGCCTCCTCGGCGAGGAAGAGGGGGATTCCCAGTCGGGTGTTCTCGATGACGTAGCGTTGAAGAGCGTTGCCCGCCATTGCGGCCAGTTCTGGAGTCAGACCATTCTCCAGCGACTTCTGTGTCCAAGGGTCAGCACGATAGGTGGCCCAGAACATACCGATATTTCCTTCGGCGATGTCCTTCTTGAAAGATTCAGACGGCACGATCGATGCTTTCTTGCCTTTTCCCTTCCCCTTGCCGCGGTCGAGAATGTCGTAGTAGTTCCACGCCAGTGTGCAGCGCAACTGTCCGATTTTCTCTTCCATCGTCATGCGCTGCATCAGGTCCTGAAGGCGCTCGTCGATGGTCAAGGCTGCATTCTGATAGGGTAGTACTTCTTTCTTCTTTTTCGCTGCAAAAGTTGCACAGGTGATGCAACAGAGGATGATGACTGTCAGTATTCGTTTCATATCTGGAAATATTTCTTATTTGTTTACTTAACAATGAGTTGGTCGTATTTGATGGGCTCGCCGTCGCGCACCATTCGAGTAGCGCGGAACATGACGTATCGGGCGTTGATGGGTGCGAAGTAGACGTCCTGCATGATGGGGTTGTTGCGAATGTTGGAGAATTCGCCCGAAGCCACAGCGTGCAGATTGTCGAGACTCTCGCCAGCAAGGATTTCGTAATTGGAAACCATTCCCGTCGATGAGGGCTTGTAGTGGAGCGAACGAAGTGTCCTTACCTGACCGAGATCGAGCACAAGCGTCTCACCCTGACCTTCGCCAGCAGCAGACGGCTGCAGTTTGTAGTCGAAACCCTTCAGTGTAGCAGTTTGTTCAGAGTAGTTGCTTTTGCCATTAGGGGCATAGTAGGCTCCGATTTCGTTGATGCAGAGCGGTCCGCGACTGTCTTCGAAGCGGATGCGCAACTGGCGGGTTGTTACGGTCGGGAAGCGCAACAGACGCTTGTAACCAATGGTCGTCGTAGCCTCACCCACCTTTATGGGCAACCATTGCTTACCGCTGAGATATTCCACGCTGAACTTGCGGACGCGCTGACCGAGTGGAATATATTCACTGAGCATCAGTCGGTTCAGTTTCTGTGCCTTACCGAGTTTGATGTTAAGCGTCGCAGTGCTGACTCCATCGGGCGTAGCCCAGTAGGAATCGTAGACGCCGTCGATGAGATTCTTCGTTGAGAACGCCTTGCCGCGAGTATCACTTGCCTTAACGCTTGCCTTTGTGAGCAGATTGCTCTTCAGTTCGCTCATCACTTGCTTGTGAAAATCAACGGCATTGGCCGAATCGTTTGGATGGATGAGTCCTTCCTTGTCGACGGGGAAATTCAGCAGAAACGTACCATTGTGGCCAACGCTTCTATAATAAAGGTCAACAAGATGGTCGACGCTCTTCACCTTCTCGTCCTCGCGCTCATGATAGAACCAACCCGGACGAATAGATGTGTTGCACTCAGAAGGCACCCATTTGTCACCAGACTCGTGACCATATTGCAGTTCGGGGTAGCGCTCGTAGCCCGGATAGACTTCCTTCGTGCGAAGGAACGACCAGTTCGTAGCATCAGCATAACCGTTCTCATTGCCGACCCAGCGGCAACCGGGCCCCGCATCGCTAAAGAGAATTGCATGCGGCTGGAGTTCGCCAACCAGTTTCCAAAGGCTCGGATAATTATAATAGGTGCTGCGGTCAATCTTGCGCGTCTCTTTGGCTCCTCCATACCAACCGTCGCCACCATTGGCTCCATCGAACCAAACCTCGAAGATTTCGCCATACTGAGTGAGAAGTTCGTTTAGTTGGGCGCGGAAATACTCCACGTAGAGCGGAGTTCCGTAGAAGGCCTGATGTCGATCCCAGGGTGAGAGATAGAGTCCTAACTTCAGCCCATGCTTGCGGCAGGCTGCAGCCAGTTCGCCAACAATGTCGCCTTTGCCGTCTTTGTAGGGGGTATTGCGGACAGAATAGTCAGTGTATTTCGTGGGCCAGAGGCAGAATCCATCATGATGTTTGGCCGTGAGGATGATTCCCTTCATTCCCGCAGCCTTGCAGACTCGTGCCCACTGTTCGCAGTCGAGTCGAGTAGGATTGAACGACTCCAGAGGAGCATCGCCATAACCCCATTCGCGGTCGCCGAAAGTATTCGGCCCGAAGTGGATGAAGGCGTAGGTTTCCAGTTGTTGCCAAGCCACTTGGTCGGCAGTGGGAAGCGGGGCAACAGGTGCTGGAGCGTCCTGTGCTTGGGCTATTGAAGCAGTTAGTGCGACACACGCAGCAGCAAGGAATCTTCTTATTTTCATGATGACAAGAATTTAATAATGTTTACGGTTAGTTGAAATGCAAAGTTCAGAAAAAAAATCGAGATATGCAAGTTTCTCAGAAAAAATAGTTGAAAAATGCCAATTGTACATAATTGTTGCTCTCTAAGGAGAAAGTGAGATGCGATTGCTCATATCTTCATCATCTGTCTCAAATGAAAATTTCTGAAGTAACTTGAATTCGACGAAAACTATCTAAAAAACTTTTCAGCGAAGAAGACCTACCATGATTAAAAGTAAAAAAGTAAAAAGAGAAAAAAGTAAAAGGGGCGATAGAAAAGATGGAATGGGTTGAAAATCAGATGGTTATGAAGATAATCACCAGAAGAAATGTGTTTGTTAGTTGGTGTTTATTTCTATTGCCTGATGGTAGGTCTATGGTAGGTGTATGGTAGGTCTTCCAAACAGACCTACCATGCTTCAAACCCTTTGCCAGAGGGCATTTACGAGGGGTTATGGTAGGAGGGTAGGTGTTGCGTGACTTTCGATAATGCAAAGCAATCCTTTTGATTGAACGGAGCAATCCTTTCGACAATTTAAAGCAATCCTTTCGACCTTAAAGAGTTATCCTTTTGACTATACAGAGCAATGCTTTTGACCTTAGAAAGGATGCTTTTATATAGGTATAAAGACATGCTCTGTAGGGTAGAAAGCAATGCTCTCTAAGGTCTAAAGGCATGCTTTAGTTCAGATGATTCTTAATTTTGATTGTTAAGCATATTTATTGCTCTTTGAACGGAAGGAATCCGAAGCAGCAGAAAAACTGTAATACTGTGCTAAAGTTTTGTTACAGAATCGATTTGAACATTCTCTTTTTATTCATTTTTTCCTCTAAATTGTTTAAAAGTTATTATTTTTTTAAGTTTTAGAATGTAAAAATAGATGTTTTTGATAAGTATTTTGTAATTTTGCAGCCTATATCAATTTTTTTAGAATAAGGGCAACCTGTTTTTTGAATATGAAAAAGTTTTTTTTGATGTTCAGTTTGGTTCTTTGTACATTGGCCGCGATGGCAAATTCTTACACAGATAAACTGACTGTGACCGTCAATGGCGAGTCGATGGAGCAAGAGGCTACAATTTTTATTACCCAAGGCGAGGACGGCAAATACACTTTATCGCTGAATAATTTCTGTCTGGAAACAGTCGAAGAAGACGGTACCATCACGAAGATTGGTGTCGGAAACATCGTGCTTGCCGACCGCGAAGGTACTACGGAGAATGGAATTACGACCATTTCCTACAACGATAACATTACCATCACCGATGGCGACGACCCAGAAGTTGGATTCTGGATGGGCTCTATGCTCGGTCCCGTGCCCATTGAGATGACGGCCCGATTCAATGATACACAACTCTATTGCGAGATTCACATCAATCTGATGAGTCTGCTTGGACAGATGATTGATGTCGTGTTCGGTACAGAGCCAGAACCCATTGAGGATGAGGTGGTTACGGCTCCCGTGATTTCGCTGAAGGAAGGCGTGGAGAATGTCGTTACGATTGCTGTTGGAACGACTTCGAGCAGCAGTCAGACCTGTACGACCTATTACACGCTTGACAGTTCGACTCCTTCCGCAACCAATGGAACCGCTATTACGGAAGATACCAACTTGGAACTCGATTTCTTCTGCACGGTGAAGGCCATTACGATTAGTTCGTCGGGCTTGGAGAGTGAGGTTGTCTCGTATAATTTCGCCTATATCTATCCCGAGGAGATGATTGCTCCTTCTATCGCACTGAAGGAAGGCGTAGAGAATGTGGTGACAATTACTGTGGGTTCAACGACGAGCGAGTTTGATACGGCTAAGACCTATTATACAATTGACGGCTCGGAACCTTCAGATGTCAATGGAACCGAAATTAAGGAGAATACCGATGTGGAACTAACTGCTGATTGCATAGTGAAGGCTATTACCTACAGCACTTCAGGAAAAACGAGCGAAGTAGTCAGTTTCGAGTTCACTTACGTTGCTCCCGAGGAAGTTTCTGCTCCTGCTATTACACTGAAGGAAGGTGTTGAGAACGTCGTAACGATTAGCGTTGGCGCTACATCACGCGAAAGTGAGACAGCAACTACTTATTACACCATCGATGGAACTGAACCTTCGGCCACAAACGGAACTGCAATCACTGCTGATACCGATGTAGAACTTTCTGCTGATTGCACGGTGAAGGCTATTACAGTTAGCACTTCGGGCAAGACGAGCGAAGTCGTAAGCTTCGAGTTCACTTACGTTGCCCCCGAGGAAGTTTCGGTTCCCGCTATTGCGAAGAAGGAAGGCGTGAGAAACGTGATTACGATTAGTGTTGGTGCAACTTCGCGCGAAAGCGAAACCGCCACAACTTATTATACGACCGATGGTTCTGAGCCTTCTGCAATAAACGGAACTGCAATTACCGCTGACACCGACGTAGAACTTACGGCAGATTGCACAGTGAAGGCAGTTACTGTAAGTACTTCGGGTTTGGCAAGTGAGGTTGTAAGTTACGAGTTCACTTACGAGGTGGAATCTGGAATCAGCCTGAATGGCGTTATTTCGAAGCCTGCTGTTGTTGTCTTCGACTTGCAGGGTCGACAGAAGTCGGCTGTTTCGAGGGGAATCAACATTGTGAACGGCAAGAAAGTCGTGATTAGATAAAGTCAAATATAAGGTAAAAGATTGAATTTCAGATGAAAAAGATAATATTTATCGCCCTCGCATCACTTTTCTGTCTGCCTCATGGAGAGGTAAAAGCGCAGAGTGTGGCTATAGATTTTTCGCAATACGAGGGTTCCCAGATAACCAACTCCGACTTTGAGGATTGGAGTGGTTCAGAATTCGATAATGTTCCTGTTGGCTGGCATAGTTTTGAGTCGGTAGAATTGGGTACTCCATCATGGCTTTATTCTTCAGCGCAATCTGATCAGCATACAAGTAGTGTGGATATAAATTTGCATGAAGGAACAACAGGGGGGTATTGTTTAAAGTTGATTCCAAGAAACATAGCAGGTTTGGCATTGGCTAACGGAACCATTACCACAGGTCGAATGCATGCTGGTAGTACGACACCGAGTAGTACTAATAATCATGCACAAATGGATATGTCGGTAGAGGATAAAAGTAACGGAACTCCTTATTATGCTGTTCTTACAAATAGACCAGATTCTATTGCCGTTTGGGTTAAGTTTATTTCTAATGATAGCGCAACCATTAGTGCGATTATTACTGATGGAACTTATTATCAAGACCCAGAAAATAAGACTTATACGAATGTGTACGCGAAAGCTAAAAATGCGGAAATTGTAAGTAACAATGGAGTATGGCAAAGGATTTCAGTACCGTTCACGATACAAGATGAAAATATTACACCCAAGGGTATTCTCGTGACAATTTCTACAAATGCAACGCCCGGTGCAGGAAATGAAAAAGATGTATTGTACATTGATGACCTCGAACTCATTTATACCCAGACCGCAGATTTCTCGGCTTCTCCCTTTTTGACCTTTACCAATGTTGCAGCAAAGAATCATAAGGTAGTGATGCCGAAAGGCCTTATTGGTTATACTTTGGGCGTAGGAGCAGATGGAAATCTTTGTGTTGTTGATACTTATTTAGAAGGCGATGTGATTCCCTATCAGGCATCTCTGTTGCTTGTAGGTGAGCCCGAGAAAACCTATACTTTCAGTACAACGCTCTATGAAAATGCTACTGAACCGACACAAAACGAAGACGGAAGGCTCGTTCCTGCAACTGAACTTAATGAACCGTTGGACGGGTATAGTTATTTTTATCTGGCAAATAGCACCGACGGTCCGCTTTTTGAACCCGCTACAAAAGGTTTGAAGATTGAAAATACGAAAGCCCTGATGCGCGTGAAGAAAGACAATGCGGCTGAAAGTTACAATCAAATCATAATCGCTGCCGACCCCGTAGGCGACATCAATGCTGACGGAGGAGTGACGATTGCCGATGTTACCTCACTCGTCAACCGCCTGTTGGGCAAGGATTCTGGTGAATTTATAGTTCCTTCGGCTGACGTAAATGGTGACGGAACCGTGACGATTGCCGACGTGACTGCTCTCGTGAACATCCTGTTGGGCAAGACAAACTGATTGTAAATCGTTCAATATTTGGACTTTACGAGGTGTTTTTAAGTTATTTTTCGGACATTCGTGTCGTTTGTTCGTGATATTTTTGTAATTTTGCACCCGCTAATTAGATAAAAATGCAATAAAACATAAAGAAATTATGGCACAAGAAGACGTTTTCAAGAAGATTGTGAGCCATTGCAAAGAGTATGGCTTCGTATTTCCCTCAAGCGACATTTACGACGGACTTGGCGCTGTCTATGACTATGGTCAGAACGGTGTTGAGCTGAAAAATAATATCAAGCAGTACTGGTGGCAGTCAATGGTACTTCTCCACGAGAACATCGTGGGTATCGACTCCGCTATCTTCATGCACCCCACCATCTGGAAGGCTTCTGGCCACGTTGACGCATTCAACGATCCCCTCATTGACAACCGCGACTCGAAGAAGCGCTATCGTGCTGATGTGCTCATCGAGGACCAGATTGCAAAGTACGACGAGAAGATTGAGAAGGAAGTCGCTAAGGCCCGTAAGCGTTTCAAGGAGGCATTCAACGAAGAGCAGTATCTGGCCACTTCGCCACGCGTTCTCGAGATTAAGGAGAAGCGCGACGCCCTTCACACTCGCTATGCTCAGGCTATGCAGGGACCAGACCTCGAAGAGTTGAGGCAGATTATCCTCGACGAGGAAATCGTTGATCCTATCAGCGGAACTAAGAACTGGACTGACGTTCGTCAGTTCAACCTGATGTTCTCTACCGAGATGGGTTCTACGGCCGATGGTTCTATGAAAATCTATCTGCGTCCTGAGACCGCTCAAGGTATCTTCGTGAACTATCTGAACGTACAGAAGACCGGTCGCATGAAGTTGCCTTTCGGTATTGCTCAGATTGGTAAGGCTTTCCGCAATGAGATTGTTGCCCGTCAGTTCATCTTCCGCATGCGTGAGTTTGAGCAGATGGAGATGCAGTTCTTCGTGAAGCCCGGAACCGAACTCGACTGGTTCTCGAAGTGGAAGGAAACTCGCATGAAGTGGCACCAGAACCTGGGCTTCGGCGCTGAGAACTATCGTTTCCACGATCACGACAAACTGGCTCACTACGCCAATGCCGCTACCGATATCGAGTTCCACATGCCGTTTGGTTTCAAGGAGGTTGAGGGTATTCACTCTCGTACCAACTTCGACCTTTCACAGCACGAGAAATACAGCGGAAAGAACATCAAGTACTTCGATCCCGAGACAAATGAGAGTTTCGTTCCCTTCGTAATCGAGACCTCTATCGGTGTCGACCGTATGTTCCTTTCTATCATGTGCCACAGTTATCAGGAAGAGCAACTCGAAGGTGGCGACACCCGCGTGGTTCTGCGTCTGCCCGAGGCACTGGCTCCCGTGAAGTGCGCTGTGTTCCCACTGGTGAAGAAAGACGGACTGCCCGAAAAGGCTCGTGAGATTGTGAACGACCTGAAGTTCCACTTCAACACCCACTACGAGGAGAAGGACTCTATCGGTAAGCGCTATCGTCGTCACGACGCAATTGGTACTCCTTTCTGCGTCACTGTCGACCACGATACACTGCAGGACAACTGCGTGACGCTTCGTTTCCGCGACACAATGGAGCAGCGCCGCGTGCCCATCAGCGAACTGCGCTCAATCATCGAGGATCGCGTGTCGATTACCTCGCTGCTGAAAAACTTGTAAAAACAACTGAAGATGAAACAATTCATAAGTATTCTGTCCGTTTTCTGCCTTGCTTTCTGTCTGAGCACTTCGCTCGTCAGTTGTAGCGAGGAGGACGATTCTGTGGAGGAATTTCCAAACTGGCAGGAAGCCAACGAGAACTACTTCAACAATCTCTTTACAGAGGTGCAGAAGCGCATTTCTGCAGGCGACACTTCCTGGCGCCTGATTCGTCAGTGGTCGTTGCAGGATTCCCTCTCGCTTGGTCCCGAGAGTTACGTCATTGCCCACGTGCTGGAAAGCGGTTCGGGCCGTCAGCCGCTCTATAGTGACACCGTTTTCGTTCACTATCAGGGTCGACTTTTGCCCTCAACGTCCTATCCTACGGGCTATGTGTTCGAACAGACTTGGTACAACTCCTACGATCCCACGACGATGAGACCCCAGAAGATGGGAGTGAGCCAGACTGTCAGTTATACCTATAGCAGTTCGACGGGCACATACTCAGCATCGACTTCGTCCAACATCGACGGTTTCACGACTGCGCTGATGGACATGCATGTCGGCGACCGCTGGGAAATCTACATTCCCTATGCCCTTGGTTATGGAACGACAGCCAACAATTCGATACCAGCCTATTCGACGCTGATATTCGATTTGACGCTTTCGGCATGCTATCGGGCAGGTGAATCTGTTCCCGCTATTAAATGATTTCTTTTTCATACCAATAATAATAGGTTGATGAAGGGCTGTGCGCGTGAGTGTACGGCCCTTTCTCTTGACATAAATCAAGTAAATGGGGTGTTTTTGTAGAAATGCAAGGAAAAAGTTGTATTTGGTTTCGGATTGTTATATCTTTGCAACAGAAAATAAAGGAATAAAGAAATTTTTGAGAGAAAATTTAAAATTTATCATAGGTATTAGTTAGGAATTCTCATTTGAGAGAGAAAAGAGAAAATTCATAGAGATTGGAAATTTCAGGGAATAGCAACTTCACCATCCGTGAAGTTGTTTTTTTGTCAAATAGAGGTATCAGCAAGAAATTTGCAACGAAATGAAAATTAAATGTTTATTTTCTCGCTGAATCGATTTTTTTCCACTAACTTTGCAGCAAATTATACAATAATGGCAAAGACTAGCGACCAGTTGCTTACCTCTATACGTGAAGGCCGTCAGATGACCCAGGGTGAGAAACTTCGCCTGATAGTCAGTCTTTCCATACCTAGCATTTTAGCCCAGATTTCAGCAACGGTGATGTTTTTCATCGATGCTTCGATGGTGGGCCATTTAGGTGCGCGAGCCTCTGCAGCCATTGGTTTGGTGGAAACGACCACATGGTTGCTGGGCGGACTGGCTTCGGCGGCCAATATGGGTTTCTCAGTTCAGGTGGCTCATTTCATTGGTGCAAACGATTTTGTTGCTGCCCGAAGGGTGTTGCGGCAGTCTTTGGTGTGTTGTCTGCTCTGGAGTCTGATGCTTGCCCTTGCCAGTATCGCAGTTCACAGTTATCTGCCCTATTGGCTTGGAGGCAGCGAGGAGATTGCCCACGATGCTTCGCTCTACTTCATGTTCATTGGAATCTTCGGCATTTTCTTCCAGATGGAAGGTCTTGCGGGCTCGATGCTGAAGTGTTCGGGCAACATGAAGATTCCGTCGATGCTTAACATCATGATGTGCGTGCTCGATGTGGTTTTCAACTACGGCTTCATCTATGTCCTCAATATGGGCGTAGTCGGTGCTGCACTTGGAACAGGTCTCGCAGAATTGATAACAGCCATTCTGATGCTCTACTTCCTGCTTTACCGTAGCAAGATGCTCGGTATTTGCAGAGGAGACTGTGAACAGATGACCGTTGGGGTGGGGAGTAGCGACGAGCAAGATACTGCCGCTGATAACCAAAGAGAACGAGTTCTGTCTGAAAGTGAAGGACTATCTGAAAGCAGAAGTCTGTCTGAAAGTGAAGGACTTTCTGAAAACAGAATTCTTTCTGAAAATAGAGGACAATCAGAAAATAGAAGAGATTCTGAAAATAAAAGACAGTCCGAAAACAGAGAACAATCTGTATATAGGAGAGGAAAAATACTTTCGGAGGATAATTCCTTCCGTCCACAGGCCGATGTGGTTCGCACCGCCTTCAGGATTGGTGCACCGATGGGCTTGCAGCATATGCTGATGGGAGGAGCGCAGGTGGTCAGCACCATCATTGTTGCACCATTGGGAACAGTCGCTATTGCGGCCAACTCATTGGCCATCACGGTGGAGAGTCTGTGCTATATGCCCGGTTACGGTATTGCAGAGGCAGCGACCACGCTCGTCGGTCAGAGCATTGGTGCTGGTCAGCGGCTAATGACACGCTCCTTTGCCTATATGTCTGTAGGATTGGGTATGTTGGTGATGACGCTGATGGGTGTGCTCATGTGGGTATTTGCTCCCGAGCTCATGGGCATCATGTCGCCCGTTGAGGAGATCATCGCCCAAGGCACTGAGGTATTGCGCATTGAGGCATGGGCCGAGCCGATGTTTGCGGCAGCCATTGTCTGCAACGGTGTGTTCATCGGTGCTGCCGACACCCTGATTCCTGCCGTGATGAGTCTAACTTCTATGTGGTGTGTGCGCTTGTCGCTTGCCGCCTTGCTTGCCCGCGACTATGGTCTGCGAGGAGTCTGGATTGCTATGGCGATAGAACTGACCTTCCGCGGTCTGCTCTTCCTCACCCGACTCTTTCGTGGTAAATGGGCGATGGAGAAGGTGCCGACAGGCAAAAGATAGTAAATGCTAACGGATCAGATAACAGCAAAAGAATTTGAAGAGTTGTTCCGCAAAAACTATACGCGGTACTACTACTTTGCCTACGATTTCCTGGAACAAGAAGAAGAGAGCCGGGATGTCGTAGCCGAGGCTTTTATGTCCGTATGGAAAAATCACGCAAACGTAGAAAGAGACAAACTGCAGTCATATCTTTTTACAAGTATCCGCAACAAATGTATTACGCAGTTGGGCAAACATAAGCGTGTTTGCCGACTGAGCGACGAGATGATTCACGCGCTGGCAGCTGAGACCGAAACCGAATGGCTGGAGCGTGAGGAGCGTATCAGCAAGATAGAACAGGAACTCGACAACCTCTCTGATCGCACCCGCTACGTACTCGAGCAGTGCTATTATCAGCATCGTTCCTATCGGGATGTTGCAACCGAACTCGGCATCACCACCGACGGTGTGAAGAAGCACATTACGACGGCCTTGAAGCAACTTCGAGCAAAGTTTAACACAGAAAAACAAAAAAATTAGTACCCATTTGAAAATTTTTACGTCTTTAATACAGAAGACCTCTTGAAATAAATATTTTGAAGAGCATAAAAATAAATAAGGAATAGCAATTTTGAGTGTTTCAATAAACTAGATAGTCTAAATCATAGAATCCAAACTTGAGCAATGTCAGATAAGAACAACGAGCAAATACAGACTGGCCTGGGGCAGACCGACTATCTGCTGCCTACTGAGGCTGAAGAACTGGAAATCCGCAGTGCGTTGACACGTCGGAATCTTTCTGCTCCTGATGTTGATGCTGCCTGGGAACAGATGCAGACATCGATGTCGGCTCTGTCCTTGTCAGACGAACAGGGAGAGACGGCTCGTGTTTATAGCCTCTCAGCGTTGCGCAAGTGGGTTGTCTATGGGGCTGCGGCAATTGCCGTAATAGCCTTGCTCGTTTTCTGGTTTAAGCCCGAAAACAAACAGGAAAGCACCCGTCCCGGTATTACGCTTCTTGCCCAGACTGAGGACAAGAGCGACGTGACGATGACCTTGGCTCAAGGCGAATGGGATGGGAAACGAACCGACAAGACCGAGGAGCGCGTAGTCTCGAGTCAGTCGATTTCTTTCGAGGAGCCTGTCACCGACAATTCCGAATTGCCCAAGGTGATTCTGATGACGACCCCCCGAGGCAAGGACTGCCACCTGACCCTCTCCGACGGCACACAAGTCTGGATGAATGCCGACAGCAAACTGGAATTCCCCGAACACTTCTCAGGAAGCCGTCGCACGGTAAGACTCTCGGGTGAGGCCTATTTCGAAGTGGCCAAGGACCAGCGACATCCGTTTGTCGTAGAGAGCAGTTATTTCACGACAACCGTTGTGGGAACCACCTTCAACATGCGCGCCTATTCGCCGACCGACGCCAGTATTGCCCTCGTAGAGGGACGAGTCTCGGTGAAGCCGTCGAAGGGAAAGACCATCATGATGAACCCTGGTCAACTCGCTACGCTCAGCGACAAAGGCGTGTTCAGCGTGTCGAAGGTCGACACCTATTCCTACACTCAGCGCAAGGACGGATTCTTCTATTTCCCCGACGATACGATGCGCGAGATAATGGTAGAACTCGGTCGCTGGTACAACAAGACCGTTGTCTTCGAGGATGCCAACGACATGAACATGCGACTGCATTTCGTTGCTGAACGCACGGAAAGTCTCCCCCAGATTATCAACAGTCTGTCAGAGATGGACGGGGTCGAAATCGAGTTGGGAGCCAGTGAAATTATCATCAAATAGTGCTCAGATTTCATCAAATAGTAGTCAGATTATTTGCAAACAGTAACTTTTTTTGAGTTTTCTGTAATATTTTTAAATAATCAAGTACCTTTTTTACACTTTTTTAGTCATAAAGATAGATTATAATCAATTTTTATGTCAAAATCAAAATCATTGTTATGAAAAAAGAGACTCCTCTCATGGCCTTGATTTGCTTTCTTCTGTTGTTTATGCTTCATGCAACAGAGGCAAGTGCACAAGGTAACAAAGTGACTTTGAAATGTAATGACATGGCCCTTCCTACCGCCTTGCAGCGAGTGGAGCAAGAGTCTGGTTATTACAAAATCAATTACAACTACGGAGACCTCAGCCAACACAAAGTAACAGCAAACATTAAGGATGCTGAAGCGCTGGATGCGGTTCGACAGTTGCTGAAGGGGCTTCCTTATGGCGCCACAGCCAAGGGCAAGTTCATTCAGATCAACCGTGAAAGCGGTCAGCAGGGTGGTTGGTCGCCGAGTGGCAATACGGTGACGGGCCGTCTGCTCGATGCTGACGGTGGACCGATGGTGGGTGCAACCGTCAAGGTGGTTGGCTCACAGAATGCTACGGTCACCGATGTCAACGGTAACTATCAACTGAGCGGCGTTCGCCAGGGTGATGTTCTGGAATATTCCTATATTGGAATGAAGACCTATCGCCGCAAGGCCAGTCTGAAGCCCGTGAACATCATTCTCGAGGCCGATGCCAACACACTGGGCGACGTGGTCGTAACGGGTATGCATCAGATGGACAAGCGCCTGTTTACGGGTTCAACGACCTTCATCGATGCTGAGGAAGCCAAACTCGACGGTGTGCCCGATATCTCCCGCTCACTCGAGGGCCGCGCAGCAGGTGTGACTGTTCAGAACGTGACGGGTACGTTCGGTACTGCACCCCGTATTCAGGTTCGTGGTGCTACCTCTATCTACGGCAACTCACAGCCGCTGTGGATTGTCGATGGTGTCATTCAGGAGAACGTCATCGAGGTGAATACCGACGACCTTTCGTCGGGTAACGCTGAGACACTTCTCTCCAGCGCCATTGCCGGTCTGAACGCCGACGACATCGAGTCGTTCCAGATTCTTCGCGACGGTTCAGCAACCTCTATCTACGGTGCCCGCGCTATGGCTGGTGTGATCGTCATCAACACCAAGAAGGGTAAGGCCGGTAAGACCAACGTCAACTACACCGGTGAGTTCACGATGCGTCTGGTGCCTAACTACCAGAACTTCAACATCATGAATTCTCAGGAGCAGATGTCGGTCTATCAGGAACTGGCCAAGAAGGGCTACATGAGTCCTGCCGACGTGGTGAACGCCAATTCGAGCGGTGTCTATGGTAAGTTGGCAACGCTCATCGCCACAGGTCAGGTGCTCAACACCGACGCCGCCCGTAACGAATGGCTGCGCGAGCAAGAGTACAGAAACACCGACTGGTTCGACCTGCTGTTCGACAACAGCATCATGCAGAACCACTCTGTATCGGTGTCGACAGGTACCGAGAAGGCCCAGCACTACGCGTCAGTCTCGGTGATGTATGATCCGGGCTGGTACAAGCAGAGCAAGGTGAAGCGCTATACGGCAAACCTGAGTTCTACGTTCAACTTCTCACAAAAACTGAAACTGCAGTTGAATGCCAACGCATCGACCCGTGAGCAGAAAGCCCCTGGCACATTGTCGTCGGAGGTGAACCTCGTCAGTGGTGAGGTGAGCCGCGCATTCGACATCAACCCCTATAGTTACGCGTTGAACACCTCACGCGTGCTTGATCCCGATGAGTATTACACTCGCAACTACAATCCGTTCAACATCTTCCACGAACTCGAGGAGAACTACATCGACCTGAACTCCAACGAATTCAAGATTCAGGGAATGCTTTCCTACAAGCCCATTCAGGGTCTCGAACTCAACGTTCTGGGAGCCGTGAAGCGCGTTGCCTCTACCTCAGAGCATCACGCAACGGAATATTCCAATCAGGCTAATGCCTATCGCGCAATGCCCAACACGCTGGTACGTAATTCAAATCCCTACCTGTGGA
Source organism: Prevotella sp. (assembly GCA_024697645.1). Taxonomy (GTDB): domain Bacteria; phylum Bacteroidota; class Bacteroidia; order Bacteroidales; family Bacteroidaceae; genus Prevotella. The sequence continues at coordinate 6,727 of JAILFH010000120.1, read as the reverse complement.
CCGACCCCGATGACCCATACGCAGTGCCTGTGAGCATCCTGCCTTATGGCGGTATCTATGATAACACGCAGTACCACATGACCTCTACGGACTTCCGCGCGACAGCAGCCTATAATAAAGTGTGGAATGACACACACATCATGAACGTCTTCGGTGGTATGGAGACAACCTCCACAAGCCGCGATAACTCCTGGGAGCGCATCTGGGGTCGCCAGTATGGTTTCGCAAGCGTTGTCAATGCCGATCCGAAGGCCTACGAGAAGGTCATCCGCGAGAATGCCGACATTGCAACCTTCGGTCACACACTCGACCGCACTGCCGCCTTCTTCGGAACCGCTACCTATTCTTATAAGGGTCGCTACATCGTCAACGGAACCATTCGCTATGAGGGTACCAACACGCTGGGACGCGCCCGCAAGAGCCGCTGGTTGCCCACATGGAACGTGTCAGCCGCATGGAATGCCCACGAGGAGGCTTGGTTCGAGCAGTTCAAGCCCACCTTGTCGCACTTCACGCTGAAGGGTTCTTACTCGCTGACCGCCGACCGTGGCCCGTACAGTATCTCGAACTCTAACCCCATCATGAACAGTTACACAACGTGGCGTCCGAGCATCGACAGCCGTGAGACAGGCATCGCCATTACCGAACTTGGTAACAGCGACCTGACCTACGAGAAGAAGCACGAACTCTCGCTGACTGCCGATATGGGATTCCTCAACAACCGTATCAATCTTGAGGTGAGTTGGTACAAGCGTAACAACTACGACCTGATTGGTCCGCTCGTGACCGAGGGTGTTGGTGGCCAGATTGACAAGTTCGGTAATATTGCCGACATGAAGTCAGACGGTTTCGAACTCTCGCTCACCACGAAGAACATCAAGACTACGGACTTCGAGTGGAACACTACGTTCCTCTATTCTCACCAGCACAATAAGGTGACCAACCTGAAGAGCACCACACGCGTCATCGACCTGATTCGCTCCAATGGTTTCGCTCTCGAGGGCTATCCCGTTCGCGCGCTGTTCTCTATTCCGTTTGAGAAGTTGACCTCAGAGGGTCTGCCCACCTTCCGCGTTCAGAACGACGAGGTGACGATGGACAACATCAACTTCCAGGAGTTCGCCGACCTCTCATGGCTGAAGTATGAGGGCTCAACCGACCCCACCGACTACGGTTCGCTGGAGAATGTCTTCAAGTACAAAGGCTTCCGCCTGACCGCCTTCATCGTCTATTCGTTCGGCAACAAGGTTCGCCTCGATCCTGTCTTCAAGAACGTCTACAACGACCTCGTTGCAACTCCGCGTGAGTTCAACAACCGCTGGTCTTCGTCTGGTGAGGAGGAGATTACGACCGTTCCCGTCATTCCGTCGGTGCGCCAGAACTTCCTCAACCCGAACCTCTCGGTGGCCTACAGTGCCTACAACTACTGCACGGAGCGCGTGGCCAAGGGCGACTTCATCCGCATGAAGGAAATCTCGCTCGACTACACCTTCCCGAAAGAATGGCTGCAGCCTATTGGCATTCAGAACATCAACCTGAAGTTGCAGGCCACGAACCTCTTCCTGATCTATGCTGACAAGAAACTCAACGGCAACGACCCTGAATTCTTCAACACGGGTGGTGTGGCTTCGCCAATGCCGCGTCAGTTCACGTTCACCGTTCGCTTAGGATTCTAAAAACAATTGACAATTAACAATTAACAATTGACAATTATGACTACCAAATATATCAAGAATATAGTATTCGAAGGTCTCGTATGTTGCTGTGTCACAGCAACCCTCACCAGTTGCAACGACTTCCTCGATGCTCTGCCCGACGACCGTATCGAAATTGACAAGGTGGAGAAGGTTGAGGCACTCCTCGTGTCGGCCTATCCTGGCGATACTTTCGTGAGACTGACTGAGTTGGCCAGCGACAACGTCGACGACCTCGACGGCGATCTGAATGGAAACTACGACCGCTTCTCGGAGCAGTGCTATCGCTGGCAGGAAATCACCGAGAGCGACAATGAGAATGCCGCTATGGTCTGGCAGGGACACTACGCTGCCATCTCTTCAGCCAATCACACGCTGGAGGCCATCGACGAACTTGGCTACACCAACGACACCCTTCGTGCCCTGCGTGGTGAGGCTCTTCTCTGCCGCGCCTATTCGCACTTCATTCTCACCAATCTGTTCTGTCTGAACTATTCGAAGCAGCACAGCAACACCGACCTCGGTATTCCCTATATCACCGAGCCCGAGTCGACGCTGAAGCCTCACTACGATCGTCCTTCCGTAGCCTACGACTACGAGATGATTGAGAAGGACCTGCTCGAGGGAATGTCGCTCATGAGCGATGCGGTCTACAACAACCCGCGCTACCACTTCAACTCGAAGGCAGCCTACACGTTTGCCTCGCGCTTCTATCTGTTCTATCAGCAGCCCGAGAAGGTTGTCCAGTATGCTACGAAGGCGCTGGGTGACAATCCTGCGTCGCTCATGCGTGACTATGACATCATGCAGACCATGCCGACCGACAACATGCAGCCGCGCTCGCAGCAGTACACTTCCGACAAGGAGCAGGCCAACTTCCTGCTGTTGCCCGTCATCAGCAACGACGCGTTCTACTTCCAGGGCTATCCGACAGGTGGACGTTTCAACACCAACCACTACATCGGACAGGCAGAACTCTTCTTCGCTACTCCCTGGGCTCCCAGCGCTGAAGCCGCTACCCAGTCGCAGCAGATCTTCCGCTTCTACTGGTTCTATAGTCAGGCCTACGACAAGTTCCTGCTGCCGAAGACTCCTTACTACTTCGAGGAAATCAATTCCGCTACCCACACGGGCTACTATCGCACTGTCGTCGTTGCCCTGAAGGCAGAGGAAGCCCTCCTCAACCGTGCTGAGGCCTACATCCTGCTCGGACAGAACGAGAAGGCACTTGCCGACATCAACATCTGGACCAACACGTTTGTCTCTGAAAGCGTTGAATACGAGGCAGGCTATCACTATGACGAGTACTGGAACTACATCGTAGACTATGCTACTGAGACGGTTCCACGTACGCTGACGATGGAGTCGATCAAGAAGTGGGTCAACAAGTACGACTACTACACTCCCGACCGTCCCCTGCCTCGCAAGCACCTGAATCCCGAGTGGATTAGTCTGACCGAGGGCAGCGATCAGGAGAATCTCTTGCAGACCCTGCTGCTCATCCGTCGTCTGGAGTTCCTCCACGAGGGTATGCGCTGGTTCGACATCAAGCGCTACGGTATCACCATCTATCGCCGTGAAATCAACTCGGCCCTGAATGCGCTGACCGTCACCGACACACTGGAATATCGCGACCCGCGTCAGGCTATCCAGTTGCCGTTTGAGGTTCGTGGTGCAGGCCTCGAGGCCAACCCGCGTCCTGCTGCCGAGCCTAGCACGTCTGAGTATCTGCAGTGGGCTCCTAAGGGTGAAATGATTGAATTCAAGAAGTAATCACGCTAAAACCATCGTAACAATATGAAAGCAAAATATATCATCAGCGCCATCTGCGGCATCTGCCTGGCCTGTGGCTTCACGTCCTGTTCCGAGGACGATGTGGACAGGAGCATCAGCGTCATCGTTGACTCGCAGACGCCCGAGAACGATCTCGACCGATGGCTGAAAGTGAACTTTGTCGACCGCTACAACATTGAGTTGCGCTATCGTTGGGAAGACAACGAAATCGACATGAACTATATCCTCGTGCCGGCAAAGTACGAGAATGCCGTGCGCATGGCCCGCATCCTGAAGTTCATCTGCTTCGACTCCTTCGACGAGGTGACGGGCGGACCTGAGTTCGTGCGCTCCAGTTTCCCGAAGGTTGTACAACTCGTGGGAAATCCTGGTTGGAACACCAACAACAGTTACACCCTGGGTTCTTCCGAGGGCGGCTACAAGATCAACCTCTGGTATGTCAACCACCTCGGCGACAATCTGGTGGTCTACGACGACAGTTGGCAACTCATCAAGAACGACAGCGTCATCCGCGACCGCGAGGAACTCAACGCTACCTATTTCCATACCATCATCCACGAGTATGGTCATGTGTTCCACCAGCGCGTTCCCTACACCACTGAGTTCAATCAGATCACGGGTACCGACTATCTCGGCGGCAGTTACACCTCTGTATTCTCAAGTCCCAACGATCCTCAGATCTTCCAGCGTGGATTCGTGACGGCCTATGCCGCCTATTCTACCGATGAGGACTTCGCAGAGACCTTCTCGACCTATGTCACCAGCACCGACGACGAATGGGATGCCATCATCTCCAAGTCGGGCGTTGACGGACGCAACAAGATCACACAGAAACTCCGCATCGTGAAGGACTACTTCTACGACAACTGGAAACTCGATGTCGACGACCTGCGCGCAGCCGTGCAGACTCGTGAGGCTTCGTTGCGCGACCAGAACTTCGACGATATAAGTCTCTGATTCCTATTTTCATCATAAACCATAAATAAGCGAAAATTATGATTAATAAGATAATGAAGAAATTCCTCTGTGCCGGTCTGCTCTGCTGTGCTATGACCACGCTGCTCACCGGCTGCCAGATGAAGGAAGACGACCTCTTCGAACAGGATGCAGCCAATCGCTCTGATGCCTGGATGGCTGAATATCGTCGTGTCTTCAACAACAATGAGTATGGTTGGGCTCTCTACACCGATAACCCCACTTACGGACGTCATCCTCAGGTGGCAACCTATGCCGTGAAGTTCGACCCCGTCAACTGCACCTTCTATAAGTCTGTCTCAACCGTGCGTCTGCCGGGTGTGGCCGACAAGGATAGTGTTGTCAGCATGTATTCATTCAAGATGGACAACGGAATCGTGCTTTCCTTCGACACCTATAACGCGTTCTTCCACTACTATGCCGACCAGTCGCAGTATTTCGCTCAGGACCTCCAGAGCGACTTCGAATTCTGCCTCGACCGCTATTCGGAGAACGAGGACACCATCTTCGGTCGTGGAAAGACCAAGCAGTTGCCCTTCGTGATGATCAAACTGCCCGTCACCGCTCCTGAGTATCAGGCAGCCTGCGACTCCATCTATTCCTACTACGCTCCCTACAACTGTTCGTTCGTCTGCGCTGGCGACACGCTGCCTGCACGCTTCCTGAGCGGCTATCAGAACCTCTCCATCTGGATGGAGGGCGACGACCCGCGCCTCGACGGCCACCTCTACAGTTACGGAAACCTCGTGGGCGGAATCTATCTGCTGGAGCCCATCGAGTATAAGGGTTGCATCATCAAGGAGATGAAAATCACTCCCGAGAAGGACGGCTATGTCGACGTCAACGGTCAGGCAAGCATCATCCCGAAGCCCTTCGTCAACTACTGGCTCTACGATGAGGAGTACGACTCTCGCTTCTGGGGCTACTCGGCTCTTGGTTCCTGGACTCAGGGTGAGTGGGACAAGGCTCGTGATGCCATCAATAAGAGTGGCAAGCAGTCGGCTGACGACCTCCACTACATCTGTCTGAGCACCGATGGCTTTGGTGGTCTTGAGTTGGTAGTCAACATGTGGTTCGGTTCCGATGAGGTGCGCTATCCCATGGAGATGAAGAAGGTTAGCAACGACGAACTCGCCGTTCGCTGGACTGGTAAGGAAATCAGCGGACGTAGTTATAGTTTCTACGATATGGGCTACAAGTATATCGTTGATGCCTTTGCTTCGAAGGATGAGTGGCGCACTTACAAGATTAGTGCCCAGTCAGGATCAGTGATGTCGCCAGGCGAGTTCAAACTCACCGATGAGTCGAATCCCGACAACTCAGTCTACTTCCCGTCCAACTACCACTACTATTATTATACGATCTGGGAATAAAATTCTCTTTAATCGATATATTTACCACAACGTTAGCAAGGAGTTCTTGTCTGCACCGAGCCAGAGCGCTGGCCACAAAGGGAGCAGCAAGAACTCCCTCTTTTTGTTAGGGGGAAGGAGATAGAATTTAGGGGTAAGGGACAACTTTTGGAGCAGTGAGAGCCATCAAGTTTACTTGTTTGGCCGAGTCGTGAGAAAAGTAGACAAGGGCACAAGAGATATGTCTTGACTGCTGAGGTTTAACCACGGATGACACAGATTTTTATTTATTTTTTAATGTCACGGATTATCGCTCACCGATTATCACAGAACAATTGCAGTAAGTGTTTTTTCAAGAATTAGAGAATTAGAGAAATTTTCTATAGGATTGAATTAATAAGAATTCGAGATTATTGGTTTCCTCGCGGTCCCCTCCTCCGGGGAGGAGGGGTTAGCCGAAGGCGGGGGTGGTAGCGAATCATATCTGTTTCTGTGCGTACTCAATTGCCCAAGATTTCTCGCGGAGCGATTATTGATAGATTTCTACGCGAAGCGTATACTATAAGTCCCCTTAGGCTTAGGCCGCTTCCCCGATAACGGGGAACGCTCAAATCTTATGTTTTCTTCTGTTTCCTAACGGCCGCCAACGGCGAAACCTGTCCTTGTAGGGCACAACTGAATCCCCTTCGGCTTAGGCCGCTTCCCCTATGGGGAACGCTCAAATCTTCTGTTTCTTCTTGTCCTTGAATGTTACTTTGTTACCTTGTTACTTTGGCATTGTTTTGGATGCGGAAAGGGTGGTAACGTGATTAACTTCGTCATGGAGATGGATAATCTCTCTTTCCCTGAAGCCATTAAAAAGCTGTTGAAAGAGAAAAAGAACATCGATCTGAAAGTGAATGAGCTTCGGCT
>JAILFH010000119.1 GCA_024697645.1 Prevotella sp. | reverse complement strand
GTCGTGATTTTCGGCGGCACCTCAGCAAATGAAAACAAGTTCTCTTTGCGTTCGGTTTGCACGAAAATTCAAGTCTCAAGTGTAATCATAACTATCAACTATCAACTATTAACTGTCAACTATTTTCTTTGCCCACAGATTGGTTGCTTCGCAAAGTTGAAAATTGAAAGTTGAAAATTGAAAGTTAGACAACTAGTATTTCTTTTCGATTTCACAGATTAGCGCTAACGCAAAGTTCCTGGTTTCAAGTCTGCCACGAATTACTCATTAATAATTTCTCATATCTCATTATTTTTTGCCCACAGATTGGTTGCTTCGCAAAGTTGAAAATTGAAAGTTGAAAATTGAAAATTAGACAACTAGTATTTCTTTTCGATTTCACAGATTGGCGCTAACGCAGTTGTAAGGCGCGACTTCGAGCGCCAATTCTCGAATTCTCATTAATTCAAATGCGGGATGGAAGAAATAATTCTTTAATTCTCTAATTCTTGATAATAAATCTTTTGCCCTTACAGGGCGACAAGACGCTTCGCATGGTTAAGAATGGTTCAGAATAGTTATGAACAGCATTTCCAAAGTAACAAAGTAAAAAAGTAACAAAGTAACATATCCTTGAGATTCGCGTGATACGTGGAAAAAAATGAGGAGTCGTGCGAAGCACTTTGAACTTTTGAACAGCCCGAAGGGCGATTGAACTAGGGCGAAGCCCGTTGAACTGCCCAAAGGGCATATCTCTCTCCACTCTCCTCTCTCCACTCTCCTCTCAAATGTATTTGACGCGAAAAATTCGGGGATTGTTAAAAAAATGGGAGTCATTGGCTCTCGTTATGAGAAATTGTTGTATCTTTGCATAAACTAAAACGAAAACAAAAAAAATTAAGGACAATGAAGACATATCCTTTATTACAATCGCAACTGGGCGTGTTCTATGACTGCCTGAAGTATCCGCAGGTGAAGCAGTATAATGTTCCCTGTATCGTGCCACTAACAAACGACATTGACGCCGACCGCGTAGAGAAGGCGATAGAAACCATCTTCGCCGAACGAAAGGAACTGCGCATCGGATTCCTGATTGATGAGCAGGGCGAGCCGCGACAATACGTTGACGACTCGAAGAAACTGAAGGTTGAGAGACGCGAGATGACGGAGGCTGACTTCCAGGAATATGCCCACCGCGACTTCTGCCGACCCTTCAACATCATGGGTAACGAGCCACTGATGAGAGTGGAACTGGTGACGACGCCGGAGAAGCGATATCTGCTCGTAGATATCCACCATCTGATTACCGACGGAACGAGTTATCTGGTGCTCTTCCCGCAGCGCGACCTTCCTTTGGCCTATAAGGGCGAGTCGCTGCCCGAACAGGAATACGGAATGCTGGAGGCTGCCGAAGAGGAGGCGAGCCATCTGGGCGACGAGGAATACGAGCGGGCGAAGGCTGTGATGACGGAGAAGTATGCCGGCGTGGATTTGGCGACATTGTCTGAGCGCCCAGAGAACCCCGTGGGCGAGATGGGGCAGGAGTCGGCGTATATCAGTCGCGAGGAGGTCGACAACTGGAGCAAGGCGAACGGTCTGGCACCATATCAGTTGTTCCAGGCCGCATTCAGTTATGTGCTCGCCCGACTGCTGCGTGAGGACAAGGTGAGTTACACGACCATCTATCACGGTCGGCGAGACCCACGCGTGCGACAGGCTTATGGTATGTTTGTGCGCACCATTCCGTTTATGATGGAGATTAAGAAGGAGCAGAGCGTTCGGGAATACATTGCCGCCGTTCATGCAGAGATGAAGGCGACGCTGAAGGAGTTGGCCTATCCCTTCTCCCACTTCTGTCGCGACCTGGGTGTTCAGCCCGGCATCTCGTTCAACTTCACCGCCCTTCCCGGCTGGGAGGAGGTTTACGACTTTGGCGACACGAAATGTCCGTTTGTTCAGCAGGACCGAGGCGACGTGTTCTATGACCTGCTGGCCCATATCTTCATCGTGGGCGCTGGGGTCGTTCCCAATGCCACAACAGATGGCGAATACTACGACATACGCATGGAGTCGAGTCTGGCGATGAACAGTAGGAAGACGATGCGCACGATGGCCAATGCCATCAAGGCCACAATGGAACAGATGATGGCCCGTCCGGACGACGCCATTGGAAGCATTAGCATCGTGAGCGACGAGGAGGCTGAGCACATCATCAAGATTGGAACGGGCAAGGACATCGACATTGACCTGAGCAAGACCTTTGCCAACCTCTTCACCGAACAGGCGAAGCGTACGCCCGACGCGCCTGCAGTCGTCGACAGAGACAGTCAGTTGACCTATGGCGAGATGGATAGATATTCGAACGCACTCGCCCGACAGTTGATAGACTTCGGCGTGAAGCCCAACGACTTCGTGTGCGTGATGCTCAATCGCTTCAAGGAGTTTCCGCTCTCGGTGCTGGCCATTCACAAGGCCGGTGCAGCCTATACGCCACTCGACTTCGAATATCCGAACGAACGACTGAGTTACATGATGGAGAACTCGGAGTCGAAGGTGCTCATCACCTCGCACGACGTGCTGGAGGCCAAACGGGCCGAGGGCGACCTGAACACCGCTGCCGCGAGAACGTTCTTCATCGACGACTTCATGAAGGATGTGCCCGAGGCAGAGCCCATTGACCTCTCTACGCCCGACGGACTTGCCTACATGATTTACACCAGCGGCTCGACGGGTAAGCCCAAGGGCGCGATGCTCCATCAGGCTGGTCTGAGAAACTTCATCGGTGTGGTGATTGATATGGAGAAACTAACGGCCAACGACAGGATTAGCGGACACCGTTCGTTCTCATTCGACGCACATATTGAGGACATGTATCCAGTGCTGACACTGGGCGGCTCTTTCCACATCATGCCCACGGAGATACGCAAGGACCTGAGTGCAATTCGCCAGTTCCTCATCGACCATCAGATTACGGGAGGCGGCTACTCTACGGCTATGACGTGTCTGCTGCTGAATGCCTTCGACGACCTTCCCATCCGCTTCACAACGGGTGGCGGCGAGAAGATGAGCGGCATCTACAGTGACCATATAGAGGTGATCAACGTGTATGGTCCGACGGAGTGCACCGACGACACATCCTATTATAGCATTGCCCCAGGTCAGCGCGTGGAGGATATTCCGATTGGCGAAAGTGTGGCAAACAACTGGAACTTCATCGTAGACACCGCAGGCCATCTGGTGCCGCTGGGTGTGGCAGGTGAACTGTGCTTTGCCGGAATACAGGTGGGACGAGGCTACTGGCGACTGCCCGAGCGCACGGCCCAGTCGTTTGTGGATTGTCCGTTCGTGAAGGAAGACCGTTGGGGTCGTCCTGTGAGAATGTATCACACGGGTGACTTATGCCGCTGGAACGAGGACGGTCAGATAGAATATCTCGGAAGAATCGACACGCAGGTGAAGTTGCGTGGATTCCGCATTGAACTTGGTGAGATTGAGAACAAGGCACTGAACATTGATGGCGTTCGTCAGGCTGCTGCAGAGGTGCGAAAAGTGGGAGGCAACGAGCATCTGGTGCTCTACTACACCGTGGAGGAAGGTTCGACCATCGACGACAACGCAATCCACGACGCACTGGCTGCCTCGTCGCTGGCCGAATATATGGTGCCCGACGCGTATATGAGGCTCGACGTGATGCCTATGACGCCGAACGGCAAGATTAACCGTAAGGCGCTGCCCGCACCCGAACTGAAGCGCACCACCGACTATGTGGCTCCTGAGGGCGAGACGGAGGAACTCTTCTGTAGGATTTTCTCTGAGGTGCTGAAGATAGAGCAGGTGGGTGCGACCGACAATTTCTTCGATATTGGCGGCACCAGCATCAATGCCATCAAGGTGATTGTTGAGGCGAGCAAGCAAGGCGTCAATCTGGTGTTCAACGACCTGTTCAACCTAAAGACGCCCCGGGCTATAGGCGAGTTCATTCGGGAAGGACTGAACAAGAAGGTTGAGTCGGAGGCCATCGACCTGAAGGACGAAGGTTCGGCGAAGGCAGACGAAATGGCCAACGGCGCCCAGAAGGAATTTAAGGAAATCCTCTCGGCCAACACGCTCGATGCTTTCCGAAAGGGCGAGAAAGAACCTATCGGCGATGTGCTCCTCACGGGCGCTACGGGCTATCTCGGCATGCATATCCTCAACGAACTGCTCGTTCGCTATGAGGGACTGATCATCTGTCCTGTTAGAGGCAATGATGACGAGAAGGCACTGAGTCGTCTGAAGTCGCTCTACTATTACTACTTCGGACACACGGAGGCGTTCAATCAGTTTGACAAACGCGTGAGGGCGTTCACGGCTGAGGTTACGAAACCAGAAATAAGCGGTGAACTGAAAGCCGTCTGTGAGAAACTCGGAGTTGAGTCGGTGACGGTTGTGAACTGCGTGGCCAACGTGAAGCATTTCTCGGCAAGCAACGATATTGAAATGGTGAATATCGAGTCGGTGCGCCATCTGATCAGTTTCTGTCTGAACACAGGCTCGCGGCTGATTCATATCTCGACCAACAGCATTGCAGGACTGAGCATCGACGGCAAGCCCGGACCCGATGTGAAGTTGACGGAGCAGGACCTCAATCTTGGTCAGAACATCGACGAAAACAAGTATGTGTATTCGAAGTATAAGGCCGAGGAACTGGTGCTCGACGCCATTGAGCATCATGGGCTGAATGCGAAGATTATGCGAGTGGGCAATCTCTCCGCACGACAGCAGGATGGTGAGTTCCAGATTAATTTCAACACGAATAATTTCCTGGCTCTGCTGCGGGCCTATGTGGCTATTGGAATGGTTCCCTACGAAGAACTCGACCATCTGTTTGAGTTCTCGCCCATCGACGAGGTGGCGCATGCGATTATGCTGCTCGCCCAGACGCCCAGAGAATGCATCGTGTTCCATCCCAGCAACACCCATCGGCAGTTCCTGTCGGATATTCTCATGGGATTTGCCCTCTCGGGTTTCCCGTTGCAGCGCGTGGAGATGGAGGTGTTCCAGCAGAGGCTCAATCAGATGATGGACAATCCCGAACTCGTGACTCTCCTGCGCCCGCTGATGGCGTATAACCTGAGCAGTAGTCACGATATGCGGTGGATAGAATCGACAAATGAGTATACGACGCAGGTGCTTTACCGCCTCGACTTCCAGTGGCCTCCGACGTCAGCAGACTATGTCCGTAGGTTCGTTGATACCATTGTCGGCTTCGACTACTTCACGATTTGAATGAGGATTTTTCCAAAGTAACAAAGTTTGAGCGTTCCCCATGGGGGAAGCGGCCTAAGCCGAAGGGGCTTCAGCCTCGCTCTGTTGAGAAAGGTTGAGATGTGTTGAGAAGGGTTGAGAAAGGGATAGCCCTTTGGGCTAGAAATCTTTCAAATAATCGCTTCGCGAGATTTGAGCACTCCCTTAGGGAGGCGGCCTAAGCCCAAGGGGTTTCAGAAGACAACCATAACAACAGATGACAAATCTTTAGATTCCGAAAAGACGCGAAAAAAGCCGAAAGAACGAAAATTTGAACCACGAATCACTCGAATCTCACGAATTGAATTTAAGTGAAACAGGGGGTAGTAAGAAGAAATGAGGGTGAGTCAATTGTTGTTGACCCACCCTCATGTATTTGACTAAAACTTATTCAGAGTTTATTTGCTGACGACCAGTTTTCTGACGAACTGGCTATTGGAGGTGTTGATGCTGACGACATAGACACCTGCGGGCAGGTTGTGGAAGGGGAGGGAGATTTCCTGACCACGTTGCAACTGGGTGAAGTGCGACGAGAGGCAGGTCAGTCCCTGCTGGTCGTAAACGGTGATGTCGGCTTTCGGCTCGGCATTGTTGAAGAGGATGCGCCACATGCCCGACTGTTTTCTCAGGCTCACGGGTTTCTCGCTGCCAAAGACGTTGGGAATGCCCGTTTCCTCTGCCATCTGCAGCGCCATCTTCAGGCCTTCGTAGGCGTCGAGTTTGCCATAGCCCCATCGTGGGTTCCATTCCTCGTCGCCCGTGAATTCGTCTTTGCGTGAGGTGGTTTCCACGATTTCGTGCAACTGCTGACAAGTGAGGTTGGGATTGGCCTGAAGCCATAGCGCCATAGATCCTGACACAACAGGGGCAGAGAGTGATGTGCCCGTGCCAGCAACGTAATAATTCTTCTCGCCTTTGTTCATCACCGATGCGATGACATAATCGTCGATTTGTTCCATTCTCTCACTGCTGATTCCTGCCGAGATGATTGCTGTGCCAGGAGCAGCAAGGTCGGGTTTCCGAATGTCGTTGTTGATGGCTGGACCCACTGACGATGATGTCGACAGTTCGCCCACAGCCTGATTCGTCACTTTCACGTCGTAGCCTTGTATGCTTGTGAATTCGTTACGGGTGACGTAGTTGCCCACGCAGAATGTGTTGGCTGCGAGATGTCCGATACTTCCGAGACTGCAATAACTATCGCCCTGGAGGGAGGTCATGTCGAGTTGGCTGAAGTAGCCGGAATAGAACTCGTTGAACTGGTCGCACCATGCGTCAATGGTCAATCCTGCCTCGCCTGTGATGACAAGTACGGTGTAGACGTCGCTGTCGAAATCGTCGGTCTGGAAGCAAAGGCGCTGTTTGTTGTTGTAGGAGCATAGTTCGGTTGTAAAGCGGTCGTCGTCGGCTATCGACAGTTCAGTCAGATTGCCATCAGGCGAACCTTCATAGGCCTGCACGCTGAAGTGTTCTTTGCCGTCGGTTGCCCTTCCCCAGAGGTCGACAGTTGACTCTTCGTTGGGGATAGCAATTGCCACCTTCTCCCCGTCTTCCTGGAAGGTGTGCGACACGTGGATTTTATAGTCACCGAAGTTTCCTGCAGCATATACCAATGCGCGTCCAGGGGCTTCGGCAGCCAGTTCGTTGACATAGTCGTCGTAGGGTTCCAGTCCGTCGTGGCTTCCAATGGTGGCCCCAAAACTCATATTCACCACATAGGGCTGTCCTTTCTTCGTGGCATAGTCGTTGATGAACGCCAGTTCTTCCATCACGATTGGCAATTCCCTGTTCATTGTAATCATGATGAGGTCGGCCTCAGGTGCAATGCCGTGATAGTTGTTCTCGCCAATGACCGAACCGGCTGCGATGGAAGTCGTCTCCGTAGCGTGACCGCCGTAGTCGTCCATTCCATCGTCACCAGCAGGAATCTGGTCGGTCGGGTCCGACTCCTCACCGCCGATATAGGCCTTGTTGTTCCAAATCATCTTCACGCGGCTGTTGCCCTCAGCATCCTGAAAAGCGATGTGGTCGTATTTGAAACCACCGTCAATCATAGCGATGAGCACGCCCTTGCCGGTGTAGGGAGTCTCGAACTCGTTGTCAGTGTTCGCTTGGATTTTTGACACGCCAACCTCCTCCCTGACCTTGTCCATGAACGGGTATACACGACGCGAGCCATACACTTTCATGATGCGCTCGTCGTTGTTCAAAACAGATTTCAGGTATCTGGGTGGAACCATCGCAGCAAGCATATTGTCGTTCAGTGGGCGGGCGTGGTAGCCTGCTTCCTTGATGGCTGCTGCCACTTCGTTAGCATTTTGGCAGGTGATAGTGATAGCTTGCAGTTTTTTGTCCGTTGCCTTTGCCTGTCTTTGGGCTACGGCGTCAAGTCGTAGGTGACTTTCTTGAGATGTCTGCGCTTTGGCTGGAAGGAGACAAAGCGTGAAAACCATGAGGATGAGTGTTTTAAGCATAATCTTAAAGTTGTATTATAGTCAACGGAACTGTTTTCCAATCAAAAGTTCGCAAAAATACGAAAAAATCCCGAAATGGTAAAACAGCCGTTTCATTTTAACATTATTGGTGTGGGAAATTGGGATTCCGAAAGTGTATTTTTTAGATTCTGAAGGGATATTTTTTGATTCCAAAAGGGATTTTGAAAGATTTTATGTGACTTCTTGAAACCTAAAAAGTTGTGTACTTGTGTTTTCAAATTATTCAGTTGGCTAAGTAAGTCGCGCTCGAAGCCCCATCAGGTCAAATTCTCATCGATAGTGAATTCGAAGAAGCAGAAGTCCAGCCAACCAGTGTTTTCGGCATATAGGTTCTGCTTGCCCCTACACTCGAAGCCAAGCCGTTCGTAAAGCCTTTGAACTGGGGTGTTCGATGCAGTTGCGTCGAGACGTACGGCCTTCATCCCTTTTTCCTGAGCCAGACGGATTGCCTCGAGAACCATCTTTGCACCCAGCCCCTCTCCTTGTCTGTCGGGACTTACGCCAAGAATATGGATGACTGCAACCTTGTCGTCGGGCGCGTCAACAGCCCATTCTACGCCGTGATAATACGCTTCCTGATACATCGTGAGTGCCATTGCCCCAACGATGTCATTTTCCTTATACAGATACATGCTTCCTTCCTCAATATACGCCCTGATGCTCTCGGCCGTAGGATGTTTTCCTTTCTGCCATTGGGCATAGGCGGCTATGTCGGGAGTTTTGTCGGTCACGGAGTCGTAAAACGCGAGGATGGCCTCGAAGTCGGCTATGGTGGCTTGTTGCAAATTCATATTTTAAAATGTTTTGTGGAGCAATTAGCCCCAAAAGGGAGTCTGTCGTTTTTGTGTTGTTTAGAAAGGTAGAGTCCTAAGACGCTGTCACCTTATTCTTTTCTCCGTAGAATCGGTTGATGATGAGGGAGATGGCGCCGTCGCCAGTGACGTTACAAGCGGTGCCGAAGGAGTCCATAGCGATGTAGAGGGCAATCATCAGGGCTTGCTGCTCTGGCGAGAAGGCGAGAATGCTGGCCAAAAGACCGAGGCTGGCCATAATAGCGCCTCCGGGAACACCTGGGGATGCGACCATCACGATGCCCAGCATGCAGATGAAGTTCATGAAGGTGGCGAAGTCGTGAGGGAGACCCTGAAGGAGACAGATGGTCAGCGCACAAGCGGTGATCTTCATCGCCGAACCCGACATATGGACTGTGGCGCAGAGTGGTACTGTGAAGCCTGCAACATCTTCGCTGACTCCATTCTTCATCGTCTGTTGCAACGTCACGGGAATCGTGGCTGCCGACGAAGACGTGCCAAGGGCTGTGGCATAGGCAGGCAGCATATTCAGGAGCAATCGGAAGGGATTCTTTTTCGTCAGGGCGCCTGCAATGAAGAATTCGTAGAGGAGGATGACGATATGGAGGATGAAGATGACGATGATGATCTGGGAGAATACCAAGATGATGTGATAGGCTTCGCCCGTGACAGCCATCATCAGGAAGATGCCGAAGATATAGAGTGGCAATAGCGGAATGATGACCTTGGTGATGGTTTTGACGATGACTTCACGAAACTCCTGTGCTGCTGCTCTCAGGGTCGGCATTTTGTCGCTATAGGCAATGCAGAGGCCAAGTACAAACGAGAAGATGAGGGCTGTCATCACGTCGAACATAGCGGGAATAGTGACGGAAAAATATGGGTCGACAGTCGAGGACTGTTCTATCACGGCATTGTTTTGTGCGGCTGCTACCATTGAGGGGAAGAAAACAGAACCCGTTCCGTAGGCGAGGAGACCTGCCAGTGTGGTGTCGATATAGGCGATGGCAACTGTGGCCAGAAGCATCTTGCCTGCCTTCGAACCAACATCACCGATGGCTGGTGTGACGAGTCCAACGATGATAAGTGGGATTAGGAAGTTCAGGAACTGGCTGAAGATGCTGTTGAACGTGGCAAAGATTCTGACACCGCCGAGAGGGAGGAACTGTCCGATGAGTAATCCCAGTACAATGGCAATGATAATACGAGGTAGTAGTCCTATTTTTTTCATACTCAGGTTGAAGTTTTAGGATTTAATGTTGCAAAAGTAAGGAAAAGAATTGAATCTGCCAAGGGGACGAGCGCTAAATGACAAATAAGTTTATCTGATTCCGAAAAATGTGGAAATAGGTTTTATTCCGAAAAAGAACGAAAAGGGCCGAAAGACTCGAAAATTATTTATTTCGAAAATAATTGAAACTTGCGAAAATCATTTATGGCTTTTGTTCCCCAATATCAAGGCCGCGCGAGGCACCTTGAACTCTTGAAACTTTGAACCTTGAACCTTGAACTTTGAACCCTTGAACTTTGAACCCTTGAAAGTCGCTTATTCATCGAGGGTTTTGGCGAGATCGAGGAGGAGGGAGCGAGTTTGGGAGCAGTAGGGTTTGCGATGATCACCATCGAGGAGGTCAGAGAAGCGAGAACGGGTGTCAAGCCAACTGTTGAGGCTCTTGTTGGCGTCAGAGAGTTTTTCACGGCCTTCTTTGAGGATTTGGAGGTAATGGTCGGCTTCATCCTCCGTCAGATGGGAAGTGTCAGAAAAGCCGTCGAGATAGTGTTTCATCGAGTTGACAAGTGTTTCGGCTGCGACCTTCTCGGAAACACCCTGCTCATTATTGCCGTTGAGGAGGTTGTCGTTAAGTAGGATGTCGAGGTCCTTCACGCGTGTTTCGAAGATACTCTGATGGAGCGAAGGGACAACGAGTTGGATGATGGTGCCGCCGAAGTAGCGAAGAATCATGATGCTGGAACCTGTCACGAAGAAGTCGTTGGAGAATTTGTTCCACGCTTCTGCTTCACTCGTGAACAGACTTTTCTCTTTCGGGTTGTCCTTCCATTTGTTCAGAATTTGTCGTGTCTTCACTAGTGATAGAAGCCAGTTGGAGGCAACATTCTGCATAATGTCATTTGCCATATCTACCGTTGTTTGACCGTCGAGGCTCATCTGAAGCATTGTGTCGAGCATCACTACGGATTTCTCTTCCCGTGTAATCTGCTTTTTGGGAAACAGACTGTCGTACTGATGGGCGAGAAAGTTGCAAAGACCATCAGCCAACTGCAATTGTGTCTGCAGAGAGGTGGTTTCGTCGAGTGATGAGGCATAGAGGTTGTAGATGCTGTCCTTCAGACTCATCAGGACGGAATTAGAGGGCGGCTGAGGAGGTTCTGGAGTTATTTCTTCTTGCGCAACGGTGCCGCTGGAAGTTTGTTGTGCGCGGTGGTTGCCACAGCAGGTCAGAACAATGAGTAATGCGCTTCCCAAATATATAGTCAGTCTTTTTTTCATATTCAGATTGGAGTTTTAGGATTTATCGTTGCAAAAGTAAGGAAAAGAAATGAATCTGCCAAAGAGAGCGCGTCCTAAGTGGCAAATAATTATATTTGATTCCGAAAAAGAACGAAAAAAGAGCGAAAGGAACGAAAAAAATATACAACGGAAATAAACGAAAATATACTGAAAACACGGAAATATTTTCAATTCAGAAAAAGGCGAAAAGAGCGAAAATTGATTGTTATAATAGCCCTATAGACAAGAAATCAATCAAATATTGCTTTGCGTGAAATCGAAATTTTTCAAGAATTTGAGAATTAGAGAATTATTAAAAAGGAGATGAATGCAGAGAAGTCTTGAGGAGATTCTTGGATATTTTCGGGAATTTTTCTATCTTTGCAGTGGAATCTGTTGAAAGCAATTGAAACCCCAGAGAAATGCAGAGGGAGAATCGTAGTAGAAAAAGAAAACCTAAACTGAAAATCATGAGCATGAGAGATATAAACGGGCTACGTGAAAGCCCGACGCCATCTACGACCTCATGGGCAGGAAGATTATGAAGCCCGCCCACGGGGTATAATTCAGGATGGGAAGAAGAGAGTGGAATGAGGAATTATTGATGAGTAATGAGTAATGAGGAATAGGAATTGCATCTAAACGACTTTTAATATAATAAAACGATTTTCAATATAGCATTAAGCAAATCATAAAACTAAACAATATGGCAATGAAACGATTATTGAATTTATGGATACTCGTGGCCGCCAATACGATGATGATGGCTCAGGGCGAGGTTGTGTTTGATTTTTCAACGTCGCAGCGAGGCCCGGTGATTGGTCCGCTCCACTACGGCATTTTCTATGAGGAAATCAATCATGCCGGCGATGGAGGCATCTATGCGGAACTGGTCAGAAACGGTTCGATGGAGGAAAGTACCTCGAATCCTAATTATTGGTGGACTGTAGGCAATGCCACCTTCAGCGTTTCGACACAGAATCTTCTGAACGGAGCGCAGAAGGGTGCGATGAGGCTGAATATGACGGCTGCAGGCGACGGAACTCGCAACAGCGGCTATTGGGGCATCAACATCGTGAAAGGTCAGACCTACAAGGCTTCATTCTGGGTTCGTACGGTCAACAACTGGGAAGGCGATTTGACGCTGACGCTCGAGAATGAGGCAGGAAAGGATTTGGGCAATACCGTCGTGCACGTGAGTGATGCGGCAGAATGGACGAAGTTCACCGCCGAACTCACGGCAACGGGCAATGAATCTATCGGTTGGTTTGCTTTGCGCGGAAGTCAGCGAGGCACCATCTATCTGGATTGCGTCAGTCTCTTCCCGCCTACGTTCAAAGACCGCGAGAACGGCATGCGACGCGATTTGGCCGAGAAACTTGCTGCCTTGCATCCACGATTCATGCGTTTCCCCGGAGGTTGCTACGTCGAAGGCGGCAATCGCTTCCAATGGAAAAATACCGTAGGTCCGGTGGAGGAGCGACTTGGTCTCTACAACAGCCATTGGGGCTATCCCGTGTCGAACGGAATGGGATTCCACGAGTTTCTGCAGTTGGCAGAAGACCTGGGCGCTGAGCCCCTGTTCGTGGTGAATGTGGGACTTGGTCACGGTTGGTATCAGGACTATCAGCACATACAGGGATTCATCGAGGAAGCACTTGATGCTTTGGAATATTGCAATGGTGGCACCAACACCTATTGGGGAGCCAAACGAGCTGCCGCAGGTCATCCAGAGCCGTTCAATCTGCGCCTGTTGGAGATTGGCAATGAGAACTACAACTTCCATGCTGACACCAATGAGGACCAAAGCGACCACTATGCAGAGCGCTACAAGCAATTCTATGATGCCATCAAGGCAAAGTATCCAGATGTAATCTGCATCGGAAACGTTGAGAGTTGGGGTACGGACAATCCCACTTGGCGCAACGCTTATGAGGTGGAGATGGTCGATGAGCATTATTATCGCTCACCCGACTGGTTTGCCGGCAACTATCATAAATACGACAATTTCAGCCGCACGAGCCATAAAATCTATAACGGAGAATATGCTGTGACGAGCGATTTTGGTACGAACGGAACACTGAAGGCAGCGCTGGGCGAAGCAATCTATATGGCAGGAATGGAGCGCAATAGCGACGTTTGCGTGATGGCATCCTATGCTCCCATCTTCATGAATGAGAATGAGGCCCAGTGGCGTCCCGACATGCTCCACTACAACTCCGAGAAGAGTTTCGGAACGCCTTCCTATTGGACACAGCAGATGATGGCTTCGAAAGTGGGACATCAGAACCTGACCTGGAAGGAGTCGGGCAATACGGTCAGCATGGCCGACAATGCTCAATTGGGATTGGGTTCCTGGAACACCGATGCGACCTATCGAAACATTAAGGTGACAAATGCCGAAGGAACTGTTGTCTATACGAACGAAGGCCCCATCAACTCACCAGCCTCCACGCAAGGTATTTCCCGTGTGGTGGACGCAATCACCGACAACTGCACCATTGAACTCGACGCCGTGAAGAATTCTGGTAGTGAGGGATTCCTGATTGCTTTTGCCTATCTCGACAATGCCAATTTCGCATGGTGGAATCTGGGTGGTTGGAGCAATGCAACTCATGGTATTGAGCAGTCGGTGAACGGAACGAAGAGCACATTGACTTCGGTCAGTGGAAATATTGAGACAGGGCGCACCTATCATCTGAAGATTGAGCGCGAAGGACTGGTTGCTCGCTGTTATATGGACGACCAACTGATTCATACTGTCACGCTTTCTTCTTCTGAAGGTCATCGCCTGTTCCTTTGTGCTTCGCTTAATGAGGCTGAGGATAGCGCTATCGTGAAAATCATCAATTACAACGGACAGACGGTTTCCACCTGCCTTCAGTTCGGAGAGGCGAAGGTCAGCGGAACCACCCATCTGCGCGTGATGAACAATTCGAACAACTATGCTGAAAACTCAATGAGCAATCCCTTGCTGGTGAGTCCTAAGGAAGTGGAACTGAGCGCTGAGAACGGACTGCTGAACTACAATGTTCCTGCCTATTCACTCAACGTGCTGACGATTCCGCTCGAGAATGTGAGTGCAGAGCAGACGCTCGAGCCTGCTTCGACCATTCCGACACCCGTTATCAGTTACGATTTTGAAGGTGAAGACGAAACCGCGAATGGAGTTCAACTCATGGGCGGCGCAACGATTCTGGAGTTGGATGGAGATGAGATTTCGGTTGATCATGCCCTTTATACGGGTGCTGACGAGGCCAACGGATGGGCTGACTTGGGTACTGAGGCCGCACAGCAGATTGGTGGTGTGATGGCGACGTCGACCTATAGCGTCAGCACCAATATCATGATTCAGAATGCTGCTCATTTCGACCAGTATTGCTGGGCTTGGACGCTGAACAATGGCGTTTCGCGCTATGTGGGACTAATCAATCAGCCGAACAACCTGAACTGGTATTTCGAACAGGTGAATGACGGAACGACAAAGGCAAGTTCGCATTCAGGTCTGAGTCAGAACGAGTGGCACAACATCACGGTCACTTCGAGCAAGGAGGCGGTCTGCATCTATGTGGACGGTCAACTTCGAAACACGAAGATGCCTGAGGCTAAAGCCTTCACGGGCATTACTGGCACGAAGGCGTGGCTGGCGCGCAGTCCTTTTGCAAACGATGCGTATATGACAGGCGTGTGGCTCGACGATGTGGCTTTCTATGACAAGACGCTCTCTGCGGCAGAAGTGCTGGCGCTCTATAATCAGTCGCAACAGAAATCCACTCATTGCTCTGATCTTGACGAACTGCTTGATCCAGAGGAGAACGAAGATGCGGAAGAACTCATCGGTGATAGGACAAACGTAGACATCACCTCGCTCCTCGTGAATGCTGACTTCGCAAAAGGCGATGAAGGATGGGAAGGAACTCCACTAAGTGCTGCTCCTGGAACCGTTGCAGAACATTTCTATCAACTCTTCGACACCTATCAGTTGCTGAAGAATATGCCTGCTGGTGAATATCGGCTGGAATGGCAGGGGTTCTATCGAAATGGCGACATTGCTAACGCCTATCTGCGTCATCAGAAGGGCACAGAGGAAATGGCGGAGGTCTATGTGAATGAGGTTTCAGTGGAGATGCTTTCGCTCTTCGACGCGTCGGTTCCCTACACCTACGACCCATATACCTATCCCGATAATGTGAACACAGCCAATACGGCGTTTCAGGCTGGGCGCTATCAGCAGTCGCTGACCTACGAACTGAAGGAAAAGGGTCATCTGCGAATTGGTCTGAGGAAGTTTACACCTTGTGTCTACGACTGGGCTTGCTTCGACAATTTCCGTCTGATTTATGTAGGCAAGAATACCGATGGAGTAGAGGAAATCGCTGTTGAAAAGTCAGGTAATGACAAGTGGTATGACTTGCAAGGTCGTGCTGTGAATAAGCCCGGAAGAGGAATCTATATCAAGGATGGAAAGAAGATTGTAGTGAGGTGAAGAACGATGCAGCATCTTTCTCCATTGATGTAGAGACTGAGAAGTTTTGGAGAGGCGTAGTCCAAACATTTGGGATTGCGCCTCTCTGTTTCATAGGAGTTTTTAAAACTATCGAATGCTAAATCATTTCTTTTTTATTTGGCAGTAAAGAAATTCTTATTGCAACGATTTTCCCCGAAAATGTTCTCTTTCGGAAAACCTCAAACATAAATTTGGTTTTTCGCTCACTTAATCGTACCTTTGCCCTTTGGGCGAAGTTAGGCGGCATCTCAACAATGAATCCCCTTAGGCTTAGGCCGCTTCCCCGATTAACGGGGAATGCTCAAATGTCTTCGATTTGCACTAACTTTGGCTTACCGAAGGTACTCTCGTTCGGAAAAACTCAAACATAAATTTGGTTTTTCGCTCACTTAATCGTACCTTTGCAGGCGAAATGAAAGAAAAAGTACTAGTAACCGGTGCAAGTGGCTTCATCGGTAGTTTTATCGTGGAGGAAGGTCTCGAGCGTGGATATGAGATGTGGGCTGCTGTTCGTAAGAGCAGTTCGCGGAAATATCTGCAGGACGAGCACATCCATTTCATCGAACTCGACCTGAGTTCGAAGGATCGACTGATGGAGCAACTGAAGGACCTGCAGTTCGACTTTGTTGTGCATGCTGCTGGACTGACGAAGACCACCAAGAAGGAGGATTTCTTCCGCGTGAACACCGAAGGCACCCGCCATCTGGTGGAAGCACTTCTGGAGGTGAAGATGCCGCTGAAGCGCATGGTCTACCTAAGTTCGCTGAGCATCTTTGGACCGATTCATGAGCAACAGCCCTATGAGGAAATTCGGGAGAGCGACAAGCCGCAGCCCAATACTGCTTACGGTGAGAGCAAATTGGCTGCAGAGGCATTTCTCGACAGCGTGGGAGACAGACTTCCTTTCGTAGTGCTACGTCCGACTGGAGTTTACGGACCGCGTGAGAAGGACTATTTCCTGATGGCAAAGTCCATCAAGGGCCACATCGATTTCGCTGCAGGATTCCGTCAGCAGGACATCACGTTCGTCTATGTGAAGGACGTGGTGGCTGCAGTGTTCCTTGCCTTCGAACATGGCGCTCAGGGACGGAAATATTTCCTGAGCGATGGAGAGGTCTATCAGTCGAGCACGTTCAGCAAACTCATCCAGAAAGAATTGGGTTCGCCCTGGTGTCTGCGCGTTACGTCGCCAATCTGGCTGCTGCGCGTGGTGACTTGGTGTGGCGAATGTGTCGGACAACTGACTGGAAAGATTTCCGCACTAAACAACGACAAATATCATATTCTGAAACAGCGCAACTGGCGCTGCGATATCGAACCTGCGCGTCGCGAACTTGGTTTCACCCCAGTTTATCAACTTGAGCGGGGAGTCAAGGAAACGATGGCGTGGTATAAGGAGAATGGGTGGCTGTAGAGAGTAAGTAAAGTCAGGAGCCTGAAGGACTATTCTCTTGTCCCTTGCCCCTTACCTCTTGCCCCTTTTAAAGACAATGAACAAGCAACACAAAAGAAAACAAACCAAATTGTCCGAGATAGAGGATCGTTTGGGAATTCGTTCACTTTTCCGCATCGAGAAGAATCCGAAGCGGGGACTGACAAGTTACGAGTGGGCTGTATTGGCTTACGCGTTGTTTACGCTTGTGTTCATTTTCTTCACCTACACGAAACTGCAGAGTCCTACAGCGCTCATCATGGGTCGCGTGCGGATTGTTGCAATGACTGGTGCTCTTTGGGCCGTCTATCGGCTTGTACCCTGCCGATTCACCATGCTTGCGCGGGCAGTGGCTCAACTGGCTTTGCTTGCGTGGTGGTATCCTGACACGTATGAACTGAATCGCATCCTGCCCAATCTCGACCATCTGTTTGCCGAATGGGAGCAAGTGTGTTTCGGTTTCCAGCCCGCCCTTGTCTTCTCAGAATATCTGCCGCAGTGGTGGTTCAGCGAGTTGATGTCGCTGGGCTATGCGAGTTACTATCCGCTTCTGGTCGTTTGCATTCTCTACTATTTTGCCTATCGCTATAGTGAATTTGAGCGCGCCACTTTCGTTCTGCTTGGTTCATTCTTCGCCTATTACATCATCTTTGTTGTGCTGCCTGTTGTTGGACCGCAGTTCTACTATGCAGCCATTGGGCTCGACAAGGTGGCAGAGGGAGTGTTCCCATGCGTTGGTGACTATTTCAGCACCCATACGGAGATGTTGAAGAATCCAGGATGGGAAGATGGCTTTTTCTATCAGATGGTCGTCAGTGCCCATGACGCGGGAGAACGTCCGACGGCAGCATTCCCTTCGTCTCACGTAGGTATAACAGTGGTCATTCTGATGTTAGCATGGCATGCGAAATCACGTCGCCAGTGGCTCTTCTGGACCATCATGCCATTTTTCGTGCTGATGTTCTTCGCTACGGTCTATATTCAGGCCCATTACCTCATTGACGCCATTGCAGGTCTTTTCTCTGGCGTTCTCTTCTATTGGGGATTCATGTGGTTGTCGAGGATTCATCGGTAGATTTCAACTCTTATGTAAAAAGAATCAGTCTCCTCCGATGAAGGAATCTTGAGGCGCTTTCTTCACTCCTTTCTAAATTAACTTAACTGCTCAAGGCGTAATTTTAATTATCAATTATGACACGTGGACAATTCTATACTCGGGCCGAGGAACTCTGGAACACCTGGAGCCATGCAGCGGGAATCTTGCTTGCCGTTGTAGTGGGAACGCTGTTCATCGTTTGGGCAGCGAGCCACGAGAATGGGTGGGCAACGTTTGGCGTCTCGCTCTATCTCTTCGGAATGCTTGGCAGTTATCTGGCATCAACCATCTATCATGCGATTCCTCCGACTACACCCCGTCGCGCCGCACTGAAGGAACACTTGCGGAAATGGGATCACGCGGCCATCTACTGGCACATAGCCGGTTCCTATTCTCCCATCACGCTCGTCGCTATGCGCAACGAAGGAGCATGGGGATGGATATTATTTGGGTTTGTGTGGACGGCCGCAATTGCAGGAACGATTGTTTCTTTCCGTCGACTTCAAAAGCACAGCAACCTCGAAACTATCTGCTTTTGTCTGATGGGCCTTTCGGTACTTGTTGCCTTCAAACCACTTCTCGACTGCGTTAGCACTGCTGCTGTCGCCTGGATTATTGCGGAGGGCGTCTGCTACATCACTGGTGCACTTTTCTACTCGCTTCATAAGCGCCGCTACATGCACACCGTCTTCCATTTCTTCGTCCTTGCAGGTAGTGTTTGCCATATCGTCGCCGTCTGGGATATCCTGATGCAGTATCTGTAGAGATTTTATAGATATTGTTTACGACCGGCGAGAGCAATCTTTTCGACCCTACGGAGCAATCTTTTCGACCCCTATAAAGGCATCCTCTGTACCCTACAAAGATATCCTCTCTACCCTACAAAGGCATCCTCTCTACCATAGAGAGTTATCCTCTATATACCTATAAATGCATGCTCTCTAACATCTAAAGGCATCCTCTGTATAGTCTAAAGGCATGCTTTGTATCTACCCCTTTGTTTTTATTTTGTCAGCAAGGCAACGTTACTTTGTTACTTTGTTACCTTGTTACTTTGGAAAAGCCTACTTGGCTCGCATACTGTATCAATAAGTCAAAGAACGCATGGTTTGCCGTTTTCCTTCGTTTTCTTAAGGCATCCAATGAATTGGGGGAAGCAGTGCTCTGGGTGCTATGGAACAATGCTTTGTATATTGTGGGCTGCGTCCGTTTCCTCGTCCCGATGCGCTTTTGTTTGGGGTGTTGCGCCGTCGTCAGAGATAGGACAATGCCTCGTGAGTAAATGGATTAGGGGCTTTCAGTGGTCTGTGTGCTTCCTATATTTTTACCCTACAAAGTTACTAATAATTTGTAAGCAATGCAAGAGTTTGGTGTTCAGAAAAATTCTAAGTTCAAGTTAGAAGTGCAAAATCTGTAGTGCTGGCGCAATTCTGAAAGCTATGAAAAACACTGCGGAGGTTTGCCCTAGCGGCAGGAGGCGCAAAGCCTCCTGAGAGCGGACCAGAGGAAGCGAATCCGACAAGCAATGTTAAAAATAGAAAGAGGAGACCGAAATCTCCTCCAGATT
>JAILFH010000059.1 GCA_024697645.1 Prevotella sp. | reverse complement strand
GAGACTCACTGGACCAGTGCCAGCGGCGGCGTTCGCAACCGTGTCTTCCTCGATGGTATCACCTGTGAGGAGACGCCGGAGAATGCAGTGGAGTAAGCACGGGAGCCTCTCTCCCCGACCTCCTTAGAAAGGAGAATACCTGTACTCTGACAGGTTTCGGGGAGAGTAGGTCTCTAGACTCTGGAGGGCATTGCTCCGTACCCTAGGGGGCATTGCTCTCTACCTTAGAGAAGCATCCTTTCGACTATCGAAAGGCATCCTCTATAGGGGTATAAACACGTGCTTTATATAGGTACAGAAGCATGCTCTGTAACCTACAAAGACGTACTCTGTTGGTAAATAATCTTTACAAATTGGAGAAGAGGAAGAGAAAGGAGACATAGGGGATAGTCCTACGGACTAGAAATCTATCAAATATCGCTACGCGAGAAATCTATCAAAGACAACTTTAACAACGAGTGACAATAGATTTCGATTCCGAAAAAAGCGAAAACAACGAAATGAAAGGATGGCCGTAAACGGCTTGGTGTCAGATCTGCTCCTAACGACAAACGAGTTTGTCATCGAAGCCGTCTGCCAGCCACCTGTTTCAAAGAAACATCTCATCCTTTCTTATCCGAAATCGTGGCTGCGACTGAGTCTGTGAAAATCGGTGAACGGAAATCCGTGACATTCAATAATACGTGGAAATCCGTGTTATCCGTGGCTAAAAGATCAGCAGGCAAAGCAAATCTCTCTCCACTCTCCACTCTCCTCTAAATACTCTATTTACTTAAAACTTGAAACTTGAAACTTATATTTCTATGAGCAAGAAAGAATTTTGGAAATACATCATACAGACGGTTATCGCGATTCTAACGGCGATCGGAACCACGCTCGGAGTAACCTCGTGTATGTTGTGACGCCGTATGGAGGCGTAGCAGTGGAACCATTCTTAACTAATCTGAACCGCTCTGAACTATTCTGAACAGAGCGTAACTGAAGCCCCTTCGGCTTACGCCGCTTCCCCAAACGGGGAATGCTCAAAGGTTCATTGCCCAGATGTTGTTGCTTTGCGCCACTCTGCTTGGCATTGACCTGAAGATTAAGAACTTCCCGAAGGGATGAAAGAGCGCAAGCGCCTTTCAATTGGAAAATGGAAATTTGAAAATGGAAAATTCGAGGGTGCGGCGTTCAGACTAATATTAACAAGAAAGGCGGCTGGTGCATCACGCATCGGCCGCCGTTTCAGATTAACCCTAGGTATTACCACAACGTAATCTTTGCACTGCGCATACAAATTTGTTAATCTTATAATGCAAAGGTACATAAAATGTTCCAAAACTCCAAATTTTTCTTATAAATTTCTAAAAATGACGGCTGGTGCTACGTGCATCAACCGCCTATTCTATGAAATTCTCATTAATTCATCTGCGGCAGGGAAATTCTTAAATTCGCTAATTCTTGATTATAAAAAATCTTTTGCACTTACAGCGCGACAAGACGCTTCGCGTGGTTAAGAATGGTTCAGAATAGTTATGATTGGTTCAGAATGGTTCGCTACCACGGCGGCCTGAAGGGCCAATGAGATCTTAGCCCAGGGCATCGCCCTGGGTTTTAAAATGCCAATACAAAATGTCGCGCTGTAAGTGCAAAAGCACTAATTATAGTTAAGTTTTGATATTTGATAGTTAAGAGTTGTGATTACCTCTTTACTGGCAAAATATTAAATCTTTTGCCCCTGTAGGGCGAATATTTGTTGTTCATCTATATACCCAGGGCGTTGCCCTGGGCTAGGAGCGAGTTGGGCCTTCAGCCCGTTTATTCGACTGCCTTGAAGGCGCTGTACATTCCGCTTCGCTACTTTTCGGCTAAAGCCTACTTTTCGTTTCACTACTTTTCGCTTCGCTACAAAAATCATCGAGGAAGGAGGAGCGAGGAATGAGAAACGAGATTACCATTCGAACTGTTCATAACGATTCATAACCATTCATAACCACTCATAACCACTCATAACCACTCATAACTACTCATAACTACTCATAACTACTCATAACCACTCATAACCACTCATAACCATTCATAACTACTCATAACTACTCATAACCACTCATAACTACTCATAACTGAGCGAAGCGGATTTACAGGCGAAGCCCAAACATCGGTGAACGATAATCCGTGTCATTAAAACTTAGGAAAACATCTGTGTCATCCGTGTTTAAAAAAACTTTGAACAGGCGAAGCCGATTGAACCTTGAACTTTGAACAGGCGAAGCGCGTTGA
Source organism: Prevotella sp. (assembly GCA_024697645.1). GTDB lineage: Bacteria > Bacteroidota > Bacteroidia > Bacteroidales > Bacteroidaceae > Prevotella. The sequence continues at coordinate 28,680 of JAILFH010000059.1, read as the reverse complement.
ACCTTGAACCTTGAACCTTGAACCTTGAACTGGGCGAAGCCCGTTGAACTAGGGCGAAGCCCGTCTGTTAGTTAAAGAAGTTCCAACTGAGGCCGAGGCGGAGGATGCGGCCATTGGTGGGGTAGTGGGGCGTGAGGAAGTAGTCCTTTTTACCCGTACCAGCGTTCACATGACTCATCATGATGAAGAAGCGGGTGCGCTTCAGGTGGAAGTTGGCATAGACATTCACGAAGGGATAGTTACCCGTCTTCACCATTCGGCTCGGTGTCTCTGAGTCAGTCGTGGTCTCGGTCGTGGTCTCGGAGAGATCCTCCTGAACGGCAAACTGACCGAGGGCAGGGCAGTAGTCGGGTGCGTAGTATTTCGTGAAGAAACGGACATCGGCTCCGAAGTCACACTTCAGTACTTTCGCAATCTTGAATCGCAGGAAGATGTTCGAATAGATATTGAGTTTGGGTACGGGCAGCGCCGACTCATTCGTGGAATGCTGGAATGTGGCGACGGTCTCCCAGTTGACTGGTCCGAGCGTGAAGTCCTGCGAGAGCGCAGCGGTGATGAGCGTGATGGGGCTGCTCTCCTGCCGCACGTTGATGGCGTTGGCCGTGTGGAGCAGGTCGCTTCCCACGGTGTAGGAATAGGCGAAATAGGTGTGGTTCTTGATCTCGTCGAATGCCACACGGAGTTTCGTGCGCGTCTTCTGATAACTGAGCGTTCCCTCGACACGGGTATGGATGATCTTCGACAGGTCGTCGTTGTCCCACCAGAAATGCTTTGCGTGGTAGTGGCGATAGTAGAACGTAGGCACGAGGCGGTGGAAGAATCCCTTGGCCGCGAGCGTCACGGTGTCGCCGAAGAGCGGGAAGTTCACGTCGGCAGTAGCGTCGATCTTGAGTTGTCCCGCGTCCTTGCCCACCAGCCAGAATTCGCCCAATGCGCTGTAGTGGAGCGTCTTGCCCTGCGCCTTGATGAGTTGGCCTCCGACGCTGAACGAATGCTCGTTGTAGGAGAGGCTGTTGCCAGTGGTGTCGGGCAGACTGAAATGGCGGAGGTCGCTTGCCGCAAACGCCTTCAGACCCGCCTTTGCCCATTTGTTGAATCCTTCGAGCATGGAGATGGCGACGGTGTTGCGCAGTTCGTAGTGGCGCGTCTCGTCGTAGATGGAGTCGCCGTCGAATCGCCAGGGGACATCGAAGGTATCGGCGTAGTAGTTGGTCGGCGTCTCATAGGCCTGATAGATGCGCTTATAGTTGTCGAAGTTGAGCGTGTGGACGAAACTCGTCACAGGCACATACTCGTTCTTCAGCCACGTGGTGTCCTCTTCCGCCTTCTTCTGCTGGGCGAGCAGACTGTCGGCAACCTCCTTGCTTCCTACGGCTATGCGGTCGCCCTTGTCAATGGCGGGCGCATCGGGCTCGACTCCCGCAATCTTAGCATCGTCGGGACGTCCGGCAAACGTGGGCTGGGGCTTCTCCTCGCTGCCCTCGACATAGTCGCGTCCTTCCTCCTCGGCCTTGCGCTCGGCCTCCTCACGTGCCTTGCGCGCCTCCTCGTCCTTCTTCGCGGCAATGGCGAACTTGCGCGCCTCAATCTCCTCGGCGGTCATGGGTACCTTGCGATTGAAGCCCACGCTGTAGCGATGGGTGAAGAGGACGTGCTGATTGTCGTTGCGGTTCCAGTTGTAACTGAGCGCCGTCGGAATCTCCGAAGACTGATAGTTGTCGCTGAAGCGCTCGGGATGAGTGATGTAGTCGTCGTCGGTGATACCGCCATTCTCCGTGACCTTCTGATGGTTGTTGGAGAAGAGCAGATGGGCTTCGTAGCGGTCGCCGAGATAACTGCCATAGAGGGTGAAATTGAAGTGGGACGTGCTCTGCGAACTGTAGTAGCCGCGTCCGTAGAGATAGTCGAAGAGGAAGCCCGCACCAATTCGCTTGCCCGCATTGACACCGAAGCGTGCCGTCAGGTGGTTCTCGCCCACGGTGCGGTCGCCACAGGAATTGTAGGTGAGATTGGTGAAGGGCGAGAGCGTATTGGTGAAGTGGAAGTCCTGCGGGGCCTTGATGACGAAGTCGTAGGGCTGCGTGAACAGGAACTGCGACTCAGTGTTCTGCCGGTCGATGAAGATTCGGTTGATGCGAGGCGCACCGAGGTTGCCCGTAGAGTTGTACTCCCCGCGCATGCCCGTAGTGAAAATAGTATTGGGGAACATGTGGGGGAGGGTGTCGACCTGAGCCTCACGGCGGTCGCCAAAGCGCTCGTCGACAGTCCATACCTTGATGCCTACAGGAATCTCCTTGTCGCTACCGAGACTGTCGCCCATGGAGCGGTTCTGGTCGCGCGTAGTGATTTCGCCCGACGGGTCGATGCTATTAATCTGAGCATGGAGCCCGACGGTGCCAATCAGGGAGAAGAGAAATATGAGTAGATGCTTGCTCATAGATTAAATCAGTCGCAGGCCACACTCTACGAACTTCACGCCAATAGCCGTGAGAATGATGTAGATTCCCACCGTGTGGCTACCATTATAATAGACAATGAGTCCGACGATGGCACCCAGCATGAAGATGAGATTGAGTATGTTGCGAATTTTGATTTTCTTGTTGTCTTTACGTTCTTGATCCATTCTCTTTGAAAAAAGTTAATCGTTGGGTGAGATTATTTCTTCAGCGCCTCGGTGATGTTGGCGAAGATCTCGTCCTTGCGGTCGATGGTCTTGCGGCGGAACTTGCCCGAAACCTTATTGAGTTTGGTCTTGGCCTTGTTGAGAGCCTCCTTGTCGGTGATCCACTCCTCGGCAGAAGTCTCGAGTCCCTCGCTGTCGTAGCGGTCGAGTTCATAGGCGTAACTGATGCGCGAGAGGGTGAGGTTGAGATGGCCGTCGGAGCAGTTGGCGATGATGGTGTAGTTGAACACGGTGCGGTCGAGGGCGAGCGCTGTGCTCTTGAAGACGAGCCACTCGCGATACTTCGCGGCAATCATGTGGTCGGCCTTGTTGACCAGTGCTATCTGGCTCTGCTCGAACTGCTTTTCCTCCTTGGTCATCTGCTCGAGGATGGCATAGACGGTGTCGTAGATCTGCTGTGCGCTCTTGCCCGGGGCATCGAGGTCGAGCGTGAAGCACACCTTGCCATCGACCTCAGGCACTGCACCAGCGAGATACTTCGGGTCAACAGTTTTATTCTTCTTCTCGAACAGCGCCTTGCGGGGCTGACTCTCTGATTTCGCGGGGCGTTCCCACTCGCTCTGTGCCATTGCGAACGTCGGCAGGAGAAGCATTGCCAGTATGATAAGTTTCTTCATATTCGTATAGTTTAAATTATTTTTTATGTTCCGGAAATGTTCTTTTGTGCTGCAAAATTAATAAAAAATCTCAGATTAAGCACGAAATCTAAAATATTTAACGGAAAAAGTTTTGATATTCGGCCGTTTGTTGTTATCTTTGCAGATGAAAGTAAAAATTTCAACAGATATTTAACTTTAAATATAAATCATTTATGTCACAAATCAAAGGACGTATCTCTCAGGTTATCGGCCCTGTTATCGACGTTTATTTCGATACCAAAGGACTGGAGGCTGAGAAAGTACTACCCAGAATTTATGATGCTCTGAAAGTGAAACGCCCCAATGGCAGCGACCTCGTGATAGAGGTGCAGCAGCACATTGGCGAGGACACTGTGCGTTGTGTGGCAATGGACAATACGGACGGACTGCAGCGCGGTCTGGAAGTAGTGCCCACAGGTTCGGCCATCACGATGCCTGCAGGCGATCAGATCAAGGGTAGAATGCTGAATGTTATTGGACAGCCGATTGACGGTATGGAGCAACTCGACATGGAAGGGTCGTTCCCCATTCACCGTGAGGCTCCCAAGTTTGAAGAACTGTCTACGCGCAAGGAGATTCTTGCCACAGGCATCAAGGTGATCGACCTGCTCGAGCCCTACATGAAGGGTGGTAAGATTGGTCTGTTCGGTGGTGCCGGTGTAGGAAAGACGGTGCTCATCATGGAACTCATCAACAACATCGCGAAGGGCCACAACGGCTACTCGGTGTTCGCAGGTGTCGGTGAGCGTACGCGTGAGGGCAACGACCTGATTCGAGAGATGATTGAGTCGGGTGTTGTGCGCTATGGTAAGAAATTCCAGGAGGCTATGGCGGAAGGCAAGTGGGACCTCTCGCTTGTTGACCCCGAGGAACTGAAGAAGAGTCAGGCCACGCTGGTGTATGGTCAGATGAACGAGCCGCCGGGCGCACGCGCATCTGTAGCCCTGTCGGGACTGACGGTTGCCGAAGGATTCCGCGACAATGGCGGTAAGGACGGCGCTGCTGCCGACATCCTGTTCTTCATCGACAACATCTTCCGTTTCACCCAGGCTGGTTCTGAGGTGTCGGCCCTGCTGGGACGTATGCCTTCGGCCGTGGGTTATCAGCCGACGCTGGCTTCGGAAATGGGTACGATGCAGGAGCGCATCACCTCGACCAAGACAGGTTCTATCACATCAGTACAGGCTGTTTACGTTCCTGCTGATGACCTGACCGACCCCGCACCTGCTACGACGTTCACCCACCTGGATGCAACGACGGTGCTTTCGCGTAAGATCACGGAGTTGGGTATCTATCCCGCCGTAGATCCCCTGGGAAGTACGTCGCGTATTCTGGACCCGCTGATCGTGGGCAAGGAGCACTACGACTGCGCCCAGCGCGTGAAGCAGATTCTGCAGCGCTATCAGGAGTTGCAGGACATCATCGCCATCCTCGGTATGGACGAACTCTCTGACGAGGACAAGTTGACCGTGAACCGCGCACGCCGTGTGCAGCGCTATCTGTCGCAGCCGTTCTCAGTGGCCGAGCAGTTCACCGGTGTTCCCGGCGTGATGGTTTCCATCGAAGACACCATCAAGGGCTTCAACATGATTCTCAACGGTGAGGTGGACGACCTGCCCGAGCAGGCATTCCTCAACGTAGGTACCATTGAACAGGCTATCGAGAAGGGTAAGAAACTGATGGAGGCTGCCAAAGGATAAGACACAACTGAAAACATTGCAGCCATGTTAGAACTAAAGATCGTTTCACCTGAGAGAGTGGAGTTTGACGGCGAGGTGCAGCAAGTAGTGGTGCCCGGCACGCTGGGCCGCTTCGAGATCCTCAACGACCATGCTCCCATCATCTCTTCGCTCGAGAAGGGCTTGATTCAGTTTGTTGACGCAAGTGGTCAGCAGCGAGAACTGAACGTGCTCGGCGGATTCGTTGAGGTGCAGAAGAATCAGGTCAGTGTGTGTGTGGAATTGAATTCTGTCACAGAATAACGGTTCAATATTATATTTAGACAATGAATACAGACAAACTGAGCAAACGCTATATCCGTCAGGAACTGCTGCTAACCGTAGCGCTGTTTCTGATCGGACTGCTGGTGATGCGGGTATGGTATATGAACGATATGCTGTGGCCGCTCGTCGTCAGCGCGGTGTTCAGTCTGGTGGCCAGTTACGTGATAGGCTTCCTATGGAGGCGCATCGCAAGGACGTCGCCCGACAGTCTGCCCACATTCTTCACTGCCACTTCGGGCTTCCGGATGCTGGCGGCGCTGGCTGTGATGTTTGTCTATTATCTCATTGTCGGACGCGAGTCGATGCTGACGTTCATCCTGGTGTTCCTGGTGTTCTATTTCGCATCGCTGATTCACCATTCGGTGTTCTTCTCTCGCGTCTCGAACCGTATGTGAGAAAAATTACACATTATTATATTATAATGAAAAAAGTAAAGTCAATATTACTGCTGATGATGGTGGCGCTGATGCCCCTTCAGATGTTTGCAGACGATGCCCAGGAGGCGAAGGAAGGCGGCGAGCAACTCAACATTCCCGAGATTGTGCTCGAGCACCTTTCGGACTCCTACGAGTGGCACATCGCATCGTATAAGGGCAAGCATCTGAGCATTCCGCTTCCTATCATCATCCGTAGTGCAAATACCGGAAAGTGGCACTTCTGTACGGCGCATAGTCTGCCCGAGGGCTTCTTCTTCAGCAAGGAGCATCACGGCAAGATCTATGAGAACGTACCGGGCGGCGAACCCGTGCGGCCTCTCGACCTGAGCATCACGAAAGCGGTGGCTCAGATCTGGATTGTCGTTGCTATTCTGATAGTGGTGTTCCTGAGTTGCGCACGCTGGTATAAGAAGCACGATGAGAAGGACGATGCGCCTGGTGGCTTTGTCGGATTCATGGAGATGTTTGTGATGATGGTCAACGACGACATCATCAAGTCGGCCATAGGCGAGAAGCACTACAAGAAGTATGCGCCCTATCTGCTCACGGTGTTCTTCTTCATTTTCACTGCGAATATCATCGGTTTGGTTCCGCTCTTCCCGGGTGGCGCCAACGTGACGGGTAATATCAACATCACCTTCTTCCTTGCCTTGTGCACGATGCTGGTCATCAACATCTTCGCCAACAAGGAATACTGGAAGGAAATCTTCTGGCCCGATGTGCCTTTGTTCCTGAAGGCCTATCCGGTGCCCGTGATGCCCGTCATCGAACTGTTTGGTGTGTTTACAAAGCCATTTGCCCTGATGATCCGTCTCTTTGCCAACATGATGGCAGGCCACGCTGTGATCCTGAGTTTCACGTGCGTGATCTTCCTTGGCTGGACGATGGGTGTGGGATTTGGTCTGGGTCTGAATGCCTTCAGCATCATCATGCTGCTCTTCATGTACTGTCTGGAAGCGCTGGTGGCATTTATTCAGGCCTATGTGTTCACAATGCTTAGCGCCGTGTTCATTGGTTTGGCTCACAAGGAACATGGTGAGGAATAGGTCTCTGGGAAACGAGGCTACAACGAGTCAGAAAACAAAAACGTATAGAACAATAAACATTATTAATTAAATAAAAAAATTTAGAACTATGATGATTTCATTATTGATGGCCGCTGAGGGTCTGGCAGAGCTGGGCTGCGGTCTGGGAGCAGGTATCGCAACAATTGGTGCAGGTATGGGTATTGGTAAGATTGGTGGCAGCGCCATGGACGCTATCGCCCGTCAGCCAGAGGCTACTGGTAAGATCCAGTCGAACATGATTCTGACATCAGCATTCGTTGAGGGTTGTGCCCTTTTCGCAATCGCTGCTTGCGCATTCCTTATTTAAGTAATTCTCGAATCCCTATTTGCTAATGGATTTCACTAAATTGCCATCAATCCTCACGCCCGATCTCGGACTGCTGTTCTGGATGCTTCTGGCGTTTCTGGTGGTGTTCTTCGTGCTCTTCAAGTATGGCTTCCCCGCAATCGTCAATATGGTTGAAGGTCGTAAGCAGTACATCGACGAAAGTCTGAAGAAGGCCCACGAGGCATCAGAGCGCTTGCAGAACATCAAGCAGGAAGGAGAGGCTATTCTTCAGGAGGCACGTGACCGTCAGGCACAGATTCTGAAGGAGGCCACAGAGACGCGTGACGCCATCGTTCAGAAGGCTCAGGACCAGGCACGTAACGAGGGAGCACGTCTGCTTTCGGAGGCTAAGGCCGAAATCGAAAGCGAGAAGCAGCAGGCCATTCGCGACATTCGCGAGCAGGTGGCCGACCTCTCCGTTCAGATTGCCGAGAAGGTTCTCAGAGAGAAACTCTCTACTGACGCTGAGCAGATGAAGATGATAGAAAGATTGCTGGATGATGTGACAGCCGCTAAATGATCTGGCTATGGATATAGGAGTAATATCGGTACGTTATGCCAGGGCCCTTCTCAAGAGCGCTACTGAGCAGAAACTGGAAACCGACGTCTATCGCGACATGCAGACGTTGGCCGAAAGTTACGTCCGTGTGCCTCAACTGAGGTTGACGATAGAGAATCCTATGCTTGCCAAGGAGACCAAGAAAGAACTGCTGGTGACGGCCTGTGGCGAAAAGCCCGCCGACCTCACCCGTCGATTCGTGGAACTGGTCTTGCAAGAAGACCGGGAAAGTATCCTGCAATTCATGGCTAATTCGTATATAACCCTCTATAGGCAACAGAAAAACGTCATCCGCGGGCGACTCATCACTGCCACTGCCGTTTCTGACGAAACTGTCAAGAAGATGCGGCAGATGGTAGCGAGCAGAACTAATGGGAATGTGGAGTTTCAGACGGAGGTGAACCCCGACATCATCGGCGGCTTCATCCTCGAATACGACACTTATCGTCTCGACGAGAGTGTGAAGAGCAAACTCAATAAGATTCTCACACAACTTAAGAAGTAGAGTGAATCTCTGAACTTAAAAATTTAAAATAAGAATATCGAAATGTCAGATAAAATCAAACCAAGCGAAGTCAGTGAAGTGCTTATTCAGCAACTGCGCGGCATCAGCGATCAGGAGAACTACGATGAGGTGGGAACCGTGCTCACAGTGAGCGACGGTGTGGCCCGTCTGTATGGTCTTCGCAATGCTGAAGCCAACGAACTGCTCGAATTTGAGAATGGCACAATGGCTATCGTGATGAATCTGGAAGAAGACAACGTCGGTTGTGTGCTTCTCGGTCCTACTGCTGGCATCAAGGAAGGTCAGGTCGTGAAGCGTACCCACCGCATTGCGTCGATTCGTGTGAACGACAACATGCTCGGTCGCGTCATCAATCCTCTGGGACAGGCCATCGACGGACGAGGCGACATCGACCTCTCTGAGGCTTTCGAAATGCCGCTCGACCGCAAGGCACCTGGTGTGATCTATCGTCAGCCGGTGAAGGAGCCGCTGCAGACAGGTCTGAAGGCTGTCGACTCCATGATTCCTATCGGTCGCGGTCAGCGCGAATTGATCATTGGCGACCGTCAGACGGGTAAGACCGCTATCGCCGTCGATACCATCATCAATCAGAAGAGTTTCTATGAGGCAGGGAAGCCTGTCTATTGTATCTATGTCGCTATTGGTCAGAAGGCCAGTACGGTGGCTGCCCTCGTGCAGACACTGAAGGAGCACGGCGCTCTGCCTTACACCATCATCGTGAGTGCTACGGCCGCCGATCCTGCTGCTATGCAGTACTACGCACCATTCGCAGGTGCTGCCATCGGTGAGTATTTCCGCGATCGTGGTCATGCTGCACTTGTGGTCTACGACGACCTCTCGAAGCAGGCTGTTGCCTATCGTGAGGTGTCGCTGATTCTGCGTCGTCCTTCTGGTCGTGAGGTCTATCCTGGCGACGTGTTCTATCTGCACTCACGTCTTCTCGAGCGTGCAGCAAAGATCAACGAGCAGGAAGAGGTTGCTGTTCAGATGAACGACCTGCCTGAGTGCATGAAGGGTCATGTGAAGGGCGGCGGTTCGCTGACGGCTCTGCCTATCATTGAGACACAGGCTGGCGACGTGTCGGCTTACATCCCGACGAACGTGATCTCCATCACCGACGGTCAGATCTATCTGGAGAGCGACCTGTTCAACCAGGGCTTCCGTCCGGCCATCAACGTGGGTATCTCCGTGAGTCGTGTGGGTGGTTCCGCACAGATCAAGTCGATGAAGAAGGTGGCTGGTACGCTGAAGATCGACCAGGCTCAGTATCGTGAACTCGAGGCCTTCTCGAAGTTCTCGTCAGATATGGACGCTGTGACGGCAATGACACTTGACCGAGGCCGTAAGAACAATCAACTTCTCATTCAGCCGCAGTATGCACCTATGCCCGTAGGTGAGCAGATTGCCATTCTGTATTGCGGCGTTCACGGACTGATGCGTAACGTGCCTATCGACAAGGTTCGCGAGTGTCAGGACACATTCCTCGAGAAGATTCGCACAACTCATCCTGAAGTTCTTGCCACACTTGCTGCCGGCAAGATTGATGAGGAGACGACGCTTGCCATCGAGGCCGTGATGGAGGACATTGCCGGAACTTATAAAGCCTGATACCTATGCCGAGCCTGAAAGAAATCAAAGGCCGCATAGCGTCGGTCAATAGCACACGAAAGATTACGAGCGCCATGAAGATGGTGGCCTCGTCGAAACTGCATCACGCTCAGGTCATGATCGAGAATATGCTCCCCTATGAGAGCATGCTCGAGCATATCTTCAAGTCGTTCCTTGCAGCCGAGGCTGATGCTCAGACGGTGTTTGCCGTAGAGCGTCCCGTGAAGCGCGTCGCTTTTGTGGTTTATGCTTCAAACAGCAGTTTGTGCGGTGGCTTCAACGCCAACGTCCTCAAACTCATGCAGCAGGCTGTTGCCGAATACGAGCATCTTGGTAAGGAGAACATCATCGTCTATCCCATTGGGCGTAAGGTGGCAGAGAAGGTCGCTAAACTCGGCTTGCCGTCGGGTGGTGAATTCTCCGCTCTGGCCGATAAGCCTAATGTACAGGGATGCATCGATCTGTCTTATGAGTTGGGTCGTAAGTTCATCAATGGTGAAATCGACCGCGTGGAGATGATCTATCATCATTTCAAGAGCGCTGGTTCGCAGATATTGACTCGCAAGACTTATCTGCCCGTTGACATCACGGAGGAACTCTCCCAGGACAAGGAGCGCGATCTTACCTCTATCGTGGCCACACGCGAGAGTCAGGAGTACCTGAAGAAGCGTGGTGAGCGAAAGGTGGAGCGCGAGAAGGAAGAAGTGAAGCCGCTCAACGATAACTTCATTGTTGAGCCCGACATGAACACCGTTCTCTCACGTCTGATTCCTAAACTGGCCCATCTTATGCTCTATACTGCTCTGCTCGACAGTAATGCCTCTGAGCATGCAGCCCGTATGGTTGCTATGCAGACGGCAACTGATAACGCCGACGAACTGTTGCGTGAGTTGAACTTGCAGTATAACAAGAGCCGACAGCAAGCCATTACAAATGAACTGCTCGATATTGTGGGTGGTAGCGTGAATAACTAAAGCACAATCCACAGCGCCATAAAAGAGAAAGCGTCAACTGAAAAGTTGGCGCTTCCTTTTTTGTTGATAATGTATTATTAAAATGATGTATTTGATTCCTCTTGTTCTTGAGATTTGTTTTTTGAGATTTGTTTCTGAGACTTGTTTCTTGAGTCTTGTTTCTTGAGTCTTGTTTCTTGAGTCTTGTCCTTTGAAGCATATCTCTTGCCCCATGCCCCTTGCTCCTTGCCCCTTACCTACCGCGCGAAGCGCATTGAACTTTTGAACTAGCCCGAAGGGCGTTGAACTAGGGCGAAGCCCGTTGAACTGCGCGAAGCGCCTTGCCCTTATTCCTTCTCCAGCAACTCCTCAAGGAAATTATCCAGATCGTTGTCGAGGCCTTCCATAATGTCGCCACCAATGATAACGGTATCGTCGTCGGCAAGATAGAGTTCGGCAATTGGCTCTTTCTCGTCGTCCTCCAGCACGAAACTGAAAGGCTTCAGAATACCCATCGTATCGATGAGCGCTGAATTCTTCTTCAACTCATTGCGCAGGGTCTGGGTGATGTGGCCATAGAACTCTTCCTCCTTGTTTTCAATCCACTGATCCACCACACAACGGTTGATTTCCTGTTCGTCGTCGTCGAAAGCAAGCAGTTCGCCGCTGTCCTGTGACGCGCGCAGATGAATGTCGGTGATGACGGCAGAGTCTTCGTTATCAGGAAATTTCGCTGCGATTTTCCTGATGGCCCGTTCAATTTGCTGGATTGTGAGTTCTGTTGGCTTCATGATTGTTTGTTTTTATTATCTGCTGCAAAGGTACAAAAAACTTTGAACTTTGTATCTCTATCGTAGATTTTTTTTGAAAAACTTGTAATATTGTCGATTCTTGGTAATCAGTCGTTGCCGTAATGGTTGTTATATTTGACAATTAGTCGTTGCGGTAATGATTGTTACTCGGCAAATAAGTTGTCGTTATTGCTATTTCTCAGCAATCAGTCGTCGTTGTTCAGCCGCACGAACCAAAGTTTCTTCTCTTTGTCGTAATCGAGTAGGAGAGTGCTCGGCAATTCCTTTCGGAAAGACCCAGGCTGACCGATTGTATCAATCGTGAACACATTCCGCAGCAAGAGTTCCACTCGTGCGCAAGAGTCTTTCTGAATGTCGGTCTCAATCACTTCGTAAGTGAGCATTTCCTCGTTCTGATGAATAACGTCGATGTCGGCCTGCGTAATCTGTGAGGCAATGAACCGCAGTTGGGGCATTGATTCGGGAGTCACGAAGCGGGCAGCCTCGTGATAGAGCGAGTTGTAGTAGGTGTTGACAAACGAGTCCACACGCTGAAGCAACTGCCTCTCTTCGGCAGATCTGCCGTTTCCGCAACTGAAGACCGAAATCAAAGCGAAAAAGGCGAATATCAGGGCAACAGTTTGCTTTGTCATTGCTTTAACAGATACAATCATTATTAAATGACTTTAAATTTCGGACAAAGGTAGGAAAAAACTTTGGTTAATTCAAGCCTTTTGATTAATTTTGCGTTCAAATTTGAAAAAAGATGCTGAATTTTATATCGTTCGGCAGTGGAAGTAGTGGAAACTGCTACCTGCTTTACACAGAAAACGGCGGCCTACTCATCGATCTCGGTATCGGTTTGAGGAGCCTGAAAAAATATCTTCGAGAATATGGGATTTCGCTTGATACCATTAAGCAATTGCTGGTCACTCACGATCACGCGGATCATGTGAAGTCGGTCGGAAAGATGAGCAAGGATTTCTCTTTGCCCGTTTATGCGACGAAGCCCGTTCACGATGGTATTGATAACAACTATTGCGTCAAGTGCAAGATTCTGCCCGAGAATAGGAAGGTTTTTGAGAAGGGAGAACTGCTGGAGTTTGGTGACTTCAAGGTTCGTGCGTTTAATGTTCCTCACGATAGTTCCGACAACGTTGGCTACAGGATTGAGTGCAACGGCGTCGTGTTTTGCATCATGACGGATGTGGGTTGTCTGACCGATGAGATGAAGGCGATGATTAGCGACGCTAACTATCTCGTGCTCGAGGCCAACTACGACAAGGAGATGCTCAACGCTGGGCCTTACCCGAAACATCTGAAGGACCGTATTGTCAGCGAGGGAGGCCATCTCTCCAACGAGGAATGCGGACAAGCGCTTGCTGAGAACGCTACGGGGAAACTGCGTCACGTTTGGCTTTGTCATCTGAGCGAGGAGAACAATCATCCCGAACTCGCGCGCAAGACAGTAGAGCAGATTCTGAGGAGTTATGGAATCGTTGCAGGAAAGGATTTCGAACTCGATGTGCTGAAGCGTACAACGCCGACTGGTGTATTTCTGTTGGAGGAATAAGCGCTCGGTTTTCTTCGTGGCCTGAGAGAATAAGGTATCAGTTCTTCTAATTTAAGAGAATATTTTAATTTAAGCGAATAGGGAATCAGTTCTTCTTTATTAAAGAGAATCGCGAGTCAGTCTCCCTTTGTTCTCATTTAAAAGAAAAAAGAGGAATTGTCCTTTAGATATCGATAAAAAGAAGAATGGAATCTCGGTCTCTTTAGATTTCAATAAAAGAAGAATAGAGTTCTGATTATTTTAGTTCGAAGAAGAAAGGAGTTTTAGTTTTTACTACTGGAAATGTAGAAACCTAACTTATAGAGTTTAAAGATAAATAGCGATGGGGAAGGGCCTGTGAGGTTTCTTCTCCATTGTGTTTTGAAGGCGTTGAAAATCAATCGGTTGAAGCCAGCAAGATGGAATCGCCTGAGTGTTTCGGCTGTTGACAGAATGCGCGAGTAGCCGCGAAGATCGTCGCTGAACTGAAGAAGGGTGAGGAGTCCTTCTTCCGTTTTCTCAACATATTGCTCATTGCTCTCGAAATGGTCGAACAACACTGGGTTGTCGATATGGGCAATGGCGATTCCCTCATTGGCGAGTTGCTTTCCCCAGAGCACATCTTCGTAGCCGTATTTGCGGAAACGCGTGTCGAGCGGATACTTCAGGAAGAGGTGCTTGCTGACGAGGAAGTTCGACGTGTGGAAGTCTACATTCGGGTCTTCTCTTCTTTTCTCAGCCGAAGCGGCAGAAGTGGCTGACGTGATTTCATACTTGAATCGCAAGTTGCCCTTGAGCGCGTTTCTGTCACCCACAACGAGATAGCCGCCATAGACGGGAGTCGTTTCTGTGCAGGCGATATAGCGGGCAACGAACTCGTCGTCGGCAATTCCCATTCCGCTGTCGATGAACAGCAGATGGTCGAAAGCCGCCTGTTCGGCAAGGAAGTTCCTAATGGCTGCTCTGCCTACGTTGGTCGCCCTTCTGATATAGTGGCAATGCTCCAACTCGTTGATAGGCTCATTCTGCAGAACGACCTCCTCGTTGGTTGAACCATCGTCGGCAACAACAATCTCAAAACTGAGGTCGGCCACAAGACTTGCTTGTCGCTGCAGTTCCTTCACTACCTCGTAGCACGGGTCGTTGAAGGTGGGCATCAGTATGGAAAGTTCCTTAATCATTCTTTTGCTTCGTTCCTAATTCAGTCGACTGTTATTTTTGTTGCGTTCCGAACAAACTCAAATATAACGAATTTTGCGTTCCGATTTCGGTTGAGTCTGACTTCCTTTTCTAAGGTCGTTTTGAGATTACTTTCTTAATATTTGCTCAAATATAACTTCCTTATACAAAGTTGATTACGCTCATTATCCGAGTTTTTCCTTCAGCCACTTTCCTGTCAGACTTGCGTTGCAGGAAGCAATGTCTTCAGGAGTTCCTTCGCAAACGATTCTACCGCCGCCGTTACCGCCTTCGGGTCCGAGGTCTATCACGTGGTCAGCGCATTTGATAACGTCGAGATTGTGCTCAATCACGATGATGCTATGACCGCGTTCGAGGAGCGCGTCGAAGGCAGCGAGCAGACGCTTGATATCGTGGAAATGCAGACCTGTTGTCGGCTCGTCGAAGATGAAGAGCGTGTGCTGTTGCTGTTCCATTCCGAGGAAGTAGGCCAACTTCACGCGCTGATTCTCACCACCTGAGAGCGTCGATGAACTCTGACCGAGTTTGATGTATCCCAAGCCCACGCTATTCAGCGGACGCAGTCGGTCGCAGATCACTTTGTTCCCGTGTTCACCGAAGAATTCGATGGATTCGGCAACGCTCATGTTCAGCACGTCGTTGATGTTCTTCCCTTCGTATCTCACGTCGAGAATGTCGCTCTTGAATCGCTGACCGTGACACACGTCACACTCGAGTTCCAAGTCGGCCATAAACTGCATCTCTACAGTGATGACGCCAGCGCCCTTACACTCCTCGCATCGTCCGCCTTCGGTGTTGAAGGAGAAATACTGCGGCGAGAATCCCATCTGCTTCGCCAGCGGCTGTTCGGCAAACAACTGCCTGATGGCGTCGTAGGCCTTCACGTAGGTTGCGGGATTCGAGCGAGTGCTCTTGCCGATGGGATTCTGGTCGATGAGTTCCACGTGAGCCACCTGTTGCCAGTCGCCCTCAAGCGCGAGATATTCGCCGGGCAAGTTGGCCACTTCGTCCATGCGGCGCTTCAATGCGGGATAGAGAATGCCCTTCAGCAGTGACGACTTACCCGAGCCGCTCACACCCGTAATCACTGTCAGCACATTCAGCGGGAAGCGTACGTCGATTCCCTTCAGGTTGTTGTGGCGGCAGCCTTTCAGCAGAATCGACATGTTCCAGGGGCGTCTCGACGTCGGAACGGGAATCGTCTCCTGATGGGTCAGGTAGTTGATCGTGTGCGACTCCGCCTTCCTTTCGGCGTTCTCGATTTCGCTGATGGGACCGCTGAAGATAATCTCTCCACCGTGACGGCCAGCGTCGGGACCCACGTCAATCAGATAGTCGGCAGCACGCATGATTTCCTCATCGTGTTCAACTACAATCACCGTGTTTCCCAGCGACTGCAGTTCCTTCAGCACGTGTATCAGTCGCTGCGTGTCGCGACTGTGGAGTCCGATGCTCGGCTCGTCGAGAATGTAGAGCGAACCCACGAGCGAGGAACCCAGTTGCGTGGTCAGGTTGATGCGCTGACTCTCACCACCGCTCAGCGTGTTCGACGGGCGGTTCAGCGTGAGATAAGTCAGACCCACATCGTTCAGGAAGCCGAGTCGCTTCTTAATCTCAGCCAGCAGTCGCTTGGCGATGGCGCTGTCGTGTTCGTCCAATTCCAGATGCTCGAACCACGCAGTCAGGTTCACAATCGGCATCTCCACAAGATCGGTCAGACTCTTGCCGCCAATCTTCACCCATTCAGCCTCCTTCTTCAGTCGGGTTCCGTGACACGTCGGACAGATTGTCTTGCCTCTGTATCGGCTCATCATCACGCGATATTGAATCTTATACTGATTCTCCCTGACCATCTCGAAGAACGCGTCGATGTTCACCTGTTCGTGAATGTCCTTACCCCGTTCTGAGGGCAGCCCGTGCCAGAGCATATCCTTCTCCTTCTGCGAGAGTTCCAGATAGGGTTTGAAGATGGGGAAATTATCCTTAGCGGCTCTGCGGCAGAACTCATCCTTCCACATTCCCATCTTGTCGCCGTGCCAGCACTGCACGCATCCGTCGTAGACGCTCAGCGTGGTGTTGGGAATCACGAGTCGCTCGTCAATGCCGATGACGTTGCCGAATCCCTCGCACTCTGGACACGCGCCAGCGGGCGAGTTGAACGAGAACATATTGTCGTTTGGCTCTTCGAAGGTCATTCCGTCGGCCTCGAAGCGAGTGGAGAAGTCGTAGCAGATACCTGAGGGCAGGAAGATGAGCCGACACGCGCCGTTGCCTTCGAACATGGCAGTTTCGGCAGAGTCGGTCAGTCGCGAGATGTTGTCGGTTGTGAAGCCCACCTTCATGCGGTCAATCAGCAGCCACAACTGTTCCTCGTTGTTGTTCTTCGCGTTCTTCTTGTCGCCGAGTTCGGCCAGATAGTCGTCGATGACGACGGCCTCGTTGTTCAGCCAGAGTCTTGCGTAGCCCTGCTGACGTTCTATCTCGAGTTGCTTCTGCAGCGTGCGGCCTTCCCTGACCACGAGTGGGGCGACGATGACGAAGCGCGTGCCTTCCGAATACTGACGCGTGCAGTCTACAATGTCCTCAGCGCTCTGCTTCTTGACCAACTGACCTGATATCGGCGAATAGGTCTTTCCGATGCGGGCATAGAGCAGTCGGAGGTATTCGTAGATTTCAGTGGACGTTCCCACTGTCGAGCGCGGATTTCGAGCGATGGTTTTCTGTTCGATGGCAATAGCAGGCGGAATGCCCTTGATGAAATCACATTCGGGCTTGCTCATGCGACCGAGGAACTGACGGGCGTAGGACGACAGCGACTCCACATATCGGCGCTGACCTTCAGCATAGAGCGTGTCGAAGGCAAGAGATGACTTACCCGAACCCGAGACTCCCGTAATCACAATGAGTTTGTTACGCGGAATCTTCAGGCTCACGTTCTTCAGGTTGTTCACCCTCGCGCCTTTCAGTTCAATATAGTGTTCCATGAATTAGTTCTGTTTCTTCTTGAGCAAATGCTTTCCAATCAGCACGACGGCCACGATACCGACGATGCTGAGAATGGCAATCTTGATGTATTCGCCATACTGGCCGAGACTCTCATAGAGTTGTTCCTGCGGCACGATGGACTGCAGATACCAGCCCAGAGCGGCGAGTACGCAGTGCCAAAGACCCGCACCCACTGTCGTGTAGAACAGGAACTTCCAGTAGCCCATGCGAGCCATACCTGCGGGAATGGAGATGAGGTGACGAATCACGGGAACGAAGCGACCCGTCAGCGTGGCCACGACTCCGTGATCGTTGAAGTAGCGCTCGCTCTTCTCCACCTTCTCCTGATTCAGCAGACACAGATGTCCCCAGCGGCTATTCGCAAACTTATAGATGATGGGTCTGCCTAGATAGCGACCGGCGAAGTAGTTGATGGTGGCTCCGCAGTCGGCACCCAGCGTAGCGGCCAGAATGACGAGCCACACGTTCAGGTGACCAGTGGCCGCGAAGTAGGCTGCAGGTGGTACGACAAATTCCGATGGCACCGGAATCACAGTACTCTCCAGCAGCATCAGAAACCAAATCCAGCCGTAGTTCAGGTGTTCCAATATGAATTGGTATATTTCCATTTCTTCTTTTTCTTTTTCTCTTTTGTTTTAAAATAATGATGAGCCTGTTGCCTTCGCAGAGCCGCTATTCTTCGATAATGGGCCGTTGTCTTCTCTGAGCCTTTATATTATTGTTTATGCCCCGTTGCCTTCGCACATATTTCTCAATGATGGGCCATTTGCCTTCGCCCAGTTACTGTTTCTCGATAATAGGCCTGTTGCCTTCGCAGAGCCACTGATAATAGTCCTTGGGGTCGAGGTCTTCGGGGAACATATCAGCGAGCGCGTGCTGTGCTTCCGCAAGATTGTTCTCGCACGCTTTCTTCACCAGCATGCAGAAGTCGTTGTAGCGGTTGAGCGAATAGCAGCACAGTGCCTCATAGGCGTAACCGTCGGTGAAACTGTCGTCGGTCGACTCCCGCAGAATCTGAAACATCTTGTACGAATGCTCGAAGAAGCCGAGGTCGTAGATGGAGATTGCGATACGCAGATAGACCTGTGGCGAACAGTTCGAGTTGGCGATGGCCTCCGTGTAACAGTCCTGACCTTTCTGAAATTCGCCCATCTCCATCAGCAGATGTCCTCTCAGAATCAGCGTCTCGTTGTAGTCGATGACCTTCGGCGGACGTTTCTTCCCCTCGAGTTTCTTCAGCGTCTCGAGCATCTTGTCGGTATAGCCTAATGCCTCCTGACCCTTGCCTTCCTTCGAGAGCGCAAACGCCAATTCCTGATACACCTCAAGGCAGTTCTCTGAATTTGGCAATACGAGTTTCTCGGCTTTCCGCAGGTGCTCAATGCCTTCCTTCATCTCGTTCATGTTGAACGCGCAGAGACCCTGAAACAACTCGCCCGTTTCTTCCAGCGGCCACAACTCAGCGTAGCGCGCATAGAATTTCTTCGCTTCGGCAAAGTTGCCCAGACTGAAGAGTCCGTTGGCCTTGTTCAGAATCGCCTCAGAGTCGTCGGGATGAATGGCAATCGAGAACTCGCTGCTCCTAATCGACTCGCGAATGTTGTTGTGCATGAACTGCGAAGCGGCCAGATGGTTCCAGTAGCGGGTAGAGAAGGGGTCTTGGTCGATGAGTTCGTTGAAGATACGCTCACTTTCCTCGAAGTTTCCCGCATGCATTGCGATTCGTCCCTGCAGTTCCCTGTAGTCGGCAGCCACAGAGGGTTTCGCGCGCTGCAGCCATTTCTCCGACAAGTCGTAGAGATTGTAGTCGGCAAACACCGCAGCCACATCCACGTAGAAGTCGTCGGTCTCCACCTCGTCAAGCGTCGCGGCGACTTCTTCCAGATACTCGTCGGCATGCTCGGGATTACCCTCCATAATCATAATCTCGGCCTTGACGTAGAAGCAGTCGAAGTCGTCTTCTTCGACAATCTGGCTGACGGTCTTCTTCGCCTTTTCTACGTCCTGCAAGATGGCGAGTTCGTAGCGGGCCTTCAGGATGAGCAGCATCGTCGAGTCAGGGAAAATGCTCAGTCCGTACTCGAATGTGTCAACAGCATCGGCAACATTGCCGAGCATCTGGTAATACTCGGCAATGTCGGCAAGTTCTTCAGGTTCCAGATAGACGTTGTGGCCTTCGGCCTTCGCCTGTTCGTATTTCTGGAGTAGTTCCCTGAAGTCTCCCCCTTGGTAATACTTATCGCTTATATTGCTATTCAAATGTTAGAAACTTTTCAGTTCAACGAAATGTTAGAAACTTTTCAGTTCAACCAAATGCTAGAAACTTTTCAGTCCAACGGTCTTGTTGAATACGATGTGGTCAGGAGTTGAGTCGGTGTCGGCCATGAAGTAGCCGATGCGCTGGAACTGCAGATACTGACCGGGTTTCATCTGTGCTGCGAAGGGCTCCACATAGCAGCCCTTCAGCACGTGCAGTGAGTCGGGGTTAATCATCTGCTTCATCGCGGTGACTGCGTCGCACTGCTGAGCCTCACGGATGGCAGCCATCTCGTCGCGCGGATTCTCCACCTTCCACAGACGCTCATAGAGGCGCACCTCAGCCTTCACGGCGTGAGCGCAACTCACCCAGTGGAGGGTCTTGCCCTTGATCTTGCGATTGGCACCGGGCAGACCGCTGCGGGTCTCAGGATCATAGGTGCAGTAGATGGTTGTCACATTGCCGTCGGCATCAGTGTCGAAGGGATGATCGCCTTCGTCGTTGCACTTGATGATGTAGGCGTTCTTCAGGCGCACTTCCTTACCGGGAGCCAGACGCATGAATTTCTTCTCGGCTACAGCCTGGAAGTCGTCGCGCTCAATCCATATTTCGCGTGAGAACTCAATGGTGTGGGTTCCGTCGGCCTCGCATTCGGGATTGTTTACGGCCGTAAGTTGTTCCACCTGACCTTCGGGATAGTTCGTGATGACCACCTTCACGGGGTCGAGCACAGCGCTCACACGGGTGGCACGCTGGTTCAGGTCGTCGCGAACGGCACTCTCGAGCAACTGCATCTCATTCAGTGCGTCGTAGGTGGTGTAGCCAATCTTGTTGATGAACTTCTGAATGCTCTCAGGCGAATAGCCACGACGACGGAAACCGCAGATAGTCGGCATGCGTGGGTCGTCCCAGCCGCTCACCATGTGCTCATTCACAAGTGCCAGCAGATTGCGCTTCGACATGAGCGTATAGGAGAGGTTCAGTTTGTTGAACTCAGTCTGGCGCGGGCGGTTGTCTTCGATGTTGTCGGTCTCACCCTTGAATTCCTTCATCCAAGTTACGAACAGGTCGTACAAGGGACGATGCTCCACGAACTCCAGCGTGCAGAGCGAGTGGGTCACTCCCTCTAGATAGTCGCACTGGCCGTGAGTGAAGTCGTACATCGGGTAAGCGTTCCAGCGCGAACCTGTCTTCACGTGGGGAATGTTCAGCACGCGATAGATGAGCGGGTCGCGGAAGAGCATGTTCGGATGAGCCATATCGATCTTGGCGCGCAGCACCAGTGTTCCGGGCTCGCACTCGCCGCTGTTCATGTATTCAAACAGTCGCAGATTCTCTTCTACGGGGCGGTCGCGATAGGGGCTGTTCTGTCCGGGCTGAGTGGTCGTTCCCTTCTGCAGGGCAATCACTTCGGCACTCTGCTCGTCCACATAGGCGCGGCCTTGCTTGATGAGCCACACGGCGAAGTCCCAGAGTTCCTGGAAATAGTCGCTGGCGTAGTAGACATTCGCCCACTCAAATCCCAGCCACTTGATGTCGTGCTCAATGCTCTCAATGTATTCTGTGTCCTCTTTCTGAGGATTTGTGTCGTCAAAACGCAGGTTGCACTTGCCGCCGTAGCGCTTCGCAATACCGAAGTCAAGGGCGATGGCCTTCGCATGTCCGATGTGCAGATAGCCATTGGGTTCTGGCGGGAATCGGGTCTGCAGTTTTCCACCGTTCTTGCCCTCTGCGAGGTCGCGTTCTACAATCTGCTCAATGAAATTCAGCGAGCGTTTCTCTTCACTGTTGAGGTTCTCGTCTTTTATTACCATATTATTATTTGAGTTGTTTTTATCGTTTCAAGCGACAAAGGTACAAAAAAATCTCGTTACAAGGCATGAAACTGCAAAAAAAATGTTACCTTTGACACCTGAAACTCGAATCAAGAATGAAGAAGCCGTCAATAGTTCTGTTCCTGCTGCTCTTCCTGACTGCGTGTCGCTCCGTTCACGTGCAGTCGGATGAGTCATTGGCCGACACCATTCCGACGCGCTACGCGCAGAATCTGACGATGGTCAAGTTCCCTGGCTACACGCGGGTGACGCTGATGAATCCCTGGAAGTCGGGACAGGTGCTCCATGAGTATCTGCTGGCCGATAGCCTTCGTTTCGATAGTCTTCGGCAGAGTGGGGCAGTGGGCGAGGCAACGCTTGTTCGGGTGCCGCTTCGCCGTTCGGTGGTGTTCAATACGGCTCATGCTTCGCTTCTCGGGATGCTCAATGTGACTGATGCGATAGCAGGCGTTGCAGATCTGAAATACATGCAGTTGCACGATGTTCATCAGCGTGTGAGCCAAGGGTTGATTGCCGACTGCGGCAACTCGATGTCGCCCGATGTGGAGCGGATTGTTGAACTGCAGGCCGATGCGGTGCTGCTCTCGCCCTTCGAGAATAGTGGCGGCTATGGGCGTCTCGAGGAGATTGGAATGCCCATCATTGAGTGTGCTGAATACATGGAGACGTCAGCGCTCGGACGTGCGGAGTGGATGTTGTTCTATGGACTTCTCTACGGTTGCTTCGACGAGGCCAACGCGCTCTTCAGTCAGGTGGAGAGTCGCTATCAGGAACTCTCACAGCAGGCACGTGCGGCAGAGTCTCATCCGTCTGTAATCACCGAGAAACTCACGGGTAGCACGTGGTATGTGGCTGGTGGCAGGAGTTCGGTCGGACGCCTGATTGCTGATGCTGGAGGCACCTACGCCTGGGCTTCCGATGAGCATAGTGGCAGTCTTCCGCTGACCTTCGAGGAGGTGCTCGACAAGGCGGGTGAGGCTGATGTGTGGCTCTTCAACGACCTCGCGTCAGAGTCTCTCACCTACGAACGGCTCGAGTCAGAGTATCACGGCTACAGCCAGTTGCGTCCGTTCCGCGAGCAGAATGTTTGGTATGTGAATTCCCTTCGCGTCCCTTACTTCGAGGAGGTCTCCTTCCGTCCCGACTACCTGCTTGCCGATTACGTCCGCATCCTTCACCCCTCCCTCAATCTCCCTGGGGAAATGAAATACTTTACAAGGGTAAAAGAGTAAAAAGGTAAAAAAGTAAAAAGGTTTGAGCGTACCCCATAGGGGAAAGGTGGACTCTGAACTTGTTCGCCTGAGCACCTACGGAGCGCATGAAGCCAAAGGGTTCCTAAGACTATCTGAGTTATTTGAAGACAACCCTTGCAACTTTTGATATTTGAGCGTTCCCCATAGGGGAAACGGCCTAAGCCGAAGGGGACGTATTGGATGGGCTTCGCCCAGAAATCCTTCAAATATCGCTTCGCGAGAAATATTTGGCGCTCTATATCGCGCCTCTGAAGTGTAATAATATGGCGGGCTGAAAGCCCAACAAGCATACAGCCCAGGGCAGCGCCCTGGGTAGAGAAAGAGTAGGGGAAACGTCGCCCTGTAAGGGCAAAAGATCTATTATATCAAGAATTAGAGAATTTCCCTGCTGCATTGAATTAATGAGAATTAGCGAATAGGCGCTCAATATCGCGCCTTACTGCAATTTGAAGTCGCACCCTCGCATTCCCCTCCTCTGGGGAGGAGGGGTGGAGCGAAGCGAGGGGTGGTAGCGATAAAATTTTCCATTTTCAACTTTCCGAAGCAACTAATCTGTGGGCAAAAGAATAATGAGAAATTAGAAATGAGTAATTTGTGGCTGCGACTTGAAACGTGGAACTTGAAACTGGGCGAAGCCCTTATCAGTGATTTAAAAATCCGTGACATTAAAACTTAAGAAATAATCTGTGTCATCCGTGGTTAAAAAAATATATCCCCAATCGACCCCCAGCGCTTCCTCAGGGAAGTTAGGGTGGAGTAGAGGCAGAACATTCTTCGGCCTCTTCATCCCTCTATTGCTGGTACTCGTTGTACTGAGCCTCTTTGTGGGTTCCGTGAGCATACCCGCTTCCGACGTCTGGTCGATTCTCACGGGCGACGAAAGCCAGAAATCCTCGTGGCGGTTCATCGTGATGGAGACTCGTCTGCCTGCTGCCCTCACTGCCGTTCTCTGCGGCTCTGCCCTTGCCGTTTGTGGACTGATGCTTCAGACCGCATTCCGCAACCCGCTCGCTGGTCCAGGTGTCTTCGGTATCAGTAACGGTGCAGCCCTCGGTGTTGCCCTCGTCATGCTGGCTTCAGGCGGTTCGGTCATGTCCACTGCCTTCTCGCTATCGGGGTTCATGACCATCATCATTGCTGCGTTCCTCGGCGCGATGGCTGTCACAGCGCTCATCTTCCTCTTCTCCCTCTTCGTCCGCAATAACGTGATGCTGCTCGTCGTGGGAATCATGGTGGGCTATCTCTCGTCTGCGGCCATCTCCCTGCTCAACTTCGCCGCCACAGAAGATGGCGTTCGTTCCTATATGGTCTGGGGACTCGGCTCGTTCGGAGGAGTCTCGATGCGCATCATGCCCTATTTCGCTGCGATTACGCTCCTTGGCCTCTTTGGTTCCTGTCTGCTCCTGAAGCCCCTCAACGCCCTACTGCTCGGCGAGCGCTACGCTGAAGGTCTCGGCATTCGGACTCGCCGTGTTCGCAACTGGCTCCTGCTCGTCACGGGTCTGCTCTGCGCGGTCACGACTGCATTCTGTGGTCCTATCGCGTTCCTCGGTCTGGCCGTTCCCCATATGGCCCGTCTCCTGCTCGGCACAGAGAACCATCGGCTCCTTCTTCCAGCAACGATGCTCTTAGGTGCAGTTGTGGCGATTGCGTGCCATCTGGCGAGTTTCCTCTTCAGCGACAGCGGAGCCGTTCCCATCAACGCCATCACGCCGCTCATTGGTGCGCCCGTTATCATCTATGTCATTCTGCGCCAGCGAGTTTAACAAATCCAACCCGAATTTTCAACCATCATCTGATTAGAAATATGAATACCGAAAACGAAAACAACTTTGAGCAGTACTGGCTCGAACATCGTCAGCAACTCCTCAATCAGAACCAAGAATATCGCGAGACACTCGAGAGTTACAAGATGCATTCCGGTGCCGACTGGCTGCTCTTTGCCTTGCCCGTTGTCGCTGCGCTGCTCGTCTTCGACTGGCATCCCTTTGCCAACGAACTCCTCTGTTGGGTTGTTAGCGCGCTCGTCGCTATCGTCTGCTTCGCCCTCTGTGTTGCCGTGAAATCCTACCTCTCCAACACCCGTCCCCTCTCCGAGATAGAGGCCGAGATCAAGGAGCAGGCCCGCAAAGACTACGAAAGTAATGAGTAATTAGTAATGAGTAATGAGTAATTCGTGGCAGACACTTTCGAATGGAAATTTGAAAATGGAAATTGGAAAATTCGAGGGTGCTAATATAAAACAGAAGGACATAAAAATTTAAGAGTTTTAATTGACATAAGATTAAGAACAGAAATCCTAAAAGGACAAAAGTTTCGCCTTACGGCAGCCACTTTATGATGCTTTTGAAACTTATGTACTTGAACTTATGTCTCTTTTCGAAACTTAAAAACTTGTGTACTTGTGTTTTAAACAAGTCAGCAGGCAAAACCCTTTGAACTGAGCGAAGCGGATTGAACTAGCCCAAAGGGCGATTGAACTAGGGCGAAGCCCGTTGAACTGCCCGAAGGGCGTTGGGCGAAGCCCTTATCAGTGATTTAAAAATCCGTGACATTAAAACTTAAGAAAAATCCGTGTCATCTGTGGTTAAAATTAATTCAATCATCAAATCAATATCAACATGAAGAAAAGATTTATCGTTTTATTACTATCAGTCTGTGCAACAACAACTTATGCGCAGCAGAACAACGGAGAGAAGACAATCAGTCTCTCAAACCTGATGAAGGCAACTGGTACCGAAGTGCAGCCCCAGCAAGAGGAGGTTCGTTCGGTGAGTCTATCCACCCTGATGGGAACCGTGAAAAAAGAAAATGCGGCAAGCCCCGATTCTGTTCCTGCTTCGGTTTCTACTCCCTCAACCGCTCCGAAGACCCAGGCAACAACCCAGTCCAACAATCCACTTGTCCTTGTAGGTAAGGCCCTTGGCAACATCAAGATTGGAATGCGCATGAGCGATGTTCCTCAGTCGGTCAAAGGCCTCTATGCAAATCGAGGTGAGTTGGAAATGACCGGTGAAGCAGGCGAAGCCTATAATTGCAGAGACCAGGCTGGTGATATAGTAATTGAGATTGCCGATCAGGACGAGAACGGAATTGTCGATGCGCTGTTCATTCAGGCGAAAGGTGTTCAGATTGCCAATTCTCCGCTCTACATCGGAATGCCCGCTGAGGAGTTGTTGCGTGTGGAGGGTGTGAAGGCTGGAACCGATCAATACGGAAACGAGGAAATCCGCTATCGTGACTATTTCCTTAACACCGGCTACGCTGAAGGAAACAATGAGGATCTAATCCTCTACAGCATCAGTTTCGGCTTCGACTATCAAAATTAGGAGAGGTAAAAAAATAAAGAACATTTCGCTTTCCAAAGTAACAAAGGACCCTGAGCTTGCTCACTTTCAGAGCGAAGCGGGGAAAGAACAAAGAAACGAGGTTATGAGTGGTTATGAGTAGTTATGAGTAGTTCGAATGGTTATGAGTGGTTATGAGTAGTTATGAATCGTTATGAGTAGTTCGAATAGTAATTAGGAGACGGGCTGAAAGCCCAAAAAGATTCTAGCCCGGGGCAACGCCCTGGGTTTTGTATTGTATGCATCCTGCGTCGCCCTGTAAGGGCAAAAGATTTATTATTTCAAGAATTAGAGATTTGAGCACTCCCATTGGGAAGCGGCTTAAGCCAAAGGGGACGCATTGGATGGGCTTCGCCCAGAAATCTTTCAAAAGTCGCTTCGCGAGAAATATATGGCGCTCTTATCGCGCCTCTTCTGCTGCTGACGTTATTAAAACATAAGTACACAAGTTATTAAGTTTTGAAAAGAGACATAAATTCAAGTACATAAGTTTCAAAAGCATCATAAGGTGTCTGCCGTAAGGCGAAACTTTTGTCCTTTTAGGATTTCTGTTCTTAATCTTATGTCAATTATAACTCTTTAATATTTATGTCCTTCTGTTTTATCTTCGCACCCACGAATTTTCCAATTTCCTTTTTCCACTTTCCATTCGAATATCGCGCCTCACCGCAGTTGGAAGTTGCACCCACGCATTCCCCTCCTTCGGGAAGGAGGGGTGTAGTAAGCGAAGCGCACGGGGGGTGGTAGTGGTGTAATCAAAAAACGGGCTGAAGGCCCAACTCCCTCCTAGCCCAGGGCAACGCCCTGGGTTTATAGATGAACAACAAATATTCGCCCTACAGGGGCAAAAGAATTATTTATCAAGAATTAGAGAATTTAAGAATTTTTCTTCCCTGCCGCATTTGAATTAATGAGAATTTGAGAATTTGCGCTCACATAATTTGTCACAATATTTCAAAAAAGGTGTTGCGATTCTGTGATAAACTGGTGAAAAATTCGGCAAAATAATTGTCAAAAAAAGCGAAAAAACTCCAGATTTTGGCTTCAAAAATCGTCCATTCCATCGGAAGTCGGTAATATTTCTTTACAAATTTTTGGCTTGAAATTGCCCGTCTTCCGTGATAAATTTAAGGAAAATTCGTGTAAATATTTTTCTTAAAATGCAAATTGCAGACAATAAATCACGATTGCAAATTGCGAAATCACATACAGGAAATTTTTAACGAGCGCAAATTTTCCCTCGTTGAATCTATCGCCAATAAACTTCAGAATGGGTGGGCCATATTTACAGACAAGGACGCCAACCACTGCCCTGATTCGGGGCCCTGGTTTCTGGGCGTTGTTATTAATGAGTTGAACCACATACCTGAATTAGGTATCTGCTTTCTGTGTTCATCCCCCCGACGGTGAACAATTCGTTCACCGTCTCCAGATTCGAATATGACGGCTTAGTCTGCTTTTTGTCTTGCGTATGAACAAGCGCAATTTTGAGCCTTCATTGTTTGTCAACCAGTTCAGGAAAGTTGGCGTCAACTGTATCAGGAAACAGTAGAAAAAATCTCTACCTAAATCAATGCATTCTACCTATAGTAGGGTTAAGGTAAAATCCATTTAACTTTTTCAGGGGAGTACTGGAAATACAGTTTGTGACTTTGTGACTTTGTGACTTTGTGACTTTGTGACATTAAGGTACTTCTACATGGTTTTCAAATTTTGGTTTCAGATTGTAAAAATTTTGTGTAGTATTTTAGTAGACTGTAAGTAGTAAGATTTTATATTATATTATAATATATTATAATATAATATAACCAATAGGAGTAACCCCTGATTTTGAGTGTTGGAAAATGCTTATTGTCACAATGTCACAATGTCACAATGTCACAATTTTGCATCCGTTAACAGCAAATCCATCAATTAACATTTATTTAGAATTTTTCTGAACACCAAACTCTTGCATTGCTTACAATTTTTTAGTAACTTTGCAAAGTCAAAAGAAGAGGAGACCCACCTCCCAGCCCCTCCCATGAAGGGAGGGGAGTAGATAGCCCAATAAGGCAGAAGATACCGGCTAATATCTGCAAAATAAGGCGACTGCAAACGAGGAGGAATCAGGGTTAACCGAACGATGAGGGAAAGAGAAGCACAAGCAGAAGGATTGTCTGCAGGATCCCAAAGCAAGTGCGCTCGGCAAGCAAGGACGCTTGCAAACCAGCTAGGAACGGACTTCCACTCTCGGCAGCGAGGACGCTCAACGTCGATGCAGTGAAACGAAATTCCGAAACTCTAAACCCAAAGTTTGAGCGTTCCCCTTACGTCAAGACAAGACAACGATTGAGTATCGTTGGTGAGGACTTGGGGTGCAGCCTTCGTCTCTTGTACGGTCTGGCGAAGCCTAAGACCGACACAGGAGGCGCAAAAGGCAAAGGGGTCGGGGAAGCGGCGTAAGCCCAAGGGGCTTCAGCCTCGCTCTGTTGAGAGGTGTTGAGAGGTGTTGAGAGGTGTTGAGAATGGGATGGGCAAAGCCCAAACATCGGTGAACGGAAATCCGTGACATTAAAAAATACGTGAAGATCCGTGTAATCCGTGGCTAAAAGACAGCAGGATAAGGTAATCTCTCTCCTCTCTCCACTCTCCTCT
>JAILFH010000067.1 GCA_024697645.1 Prevotella sp. | reverse complement strand
CCATATTTCTTTAAGTTAGATTATAGTTGATAAATCTCACGAATTTTCCCCACCTGGTGGTCGGGACTTTTTCGTTTTTGTGATATAGATTGGAGTCACCATGAATGTGTATCTTCAAGCCGTGTTCGCGGTTAATCCTACTAACTTGTCTGCGGAATCGTTTCCCATGGCCGAATAAACCATACCAGCTGAACCCGTCAATTCCCTTGCAGCCGTCGATAGCAACTACATAATGATGTATCATTTCATGAATGAGCACGTCCCTAAGAGCCTCCACTGTCCAGTTAACGTCACTAGTCAACCTGATCCGGTACTTGCGTTTGCCGTTCTTTCCAGAAGCGAACATATAACGGCCACGGCAACTCAATTTAATAACGGAGAACTCGCATCGGGGCAGCACCGAGCCGGAATACAGCCGGTTGTACTCGTCAAACCATGCCTTCAAGTCTTCCTTTGTTATCTTCATATGGTTAACTTGCTGGAGCAAAGAAGAAACGAGCCCATGAACGCTTGGGGGCAGCTGCGCTGACTTTCAGTCCAGGAATAATCTCTTTACCCGTGATATTTAAGCCGTACTTCTCGTTCAACTCGGCTGCAGCTTTCAAGAATAGCGGCCCATGCTCTTTCTTTTCAACATTCTTGGAGCGCTCCAGCTTGTAGTGAAGCATTTCATGAACAAGTACGTCACGCAACTGTTCCTCAGTCCAGTCATAATACATGGATATTCCGATTCTGACATTACGTAAGCGACTGCCCGGCCTGTGTTTTCGGCAGCTGAAACGGCCATATACCCTAAAGGATTTGAGAAGATAAAACTCGTGTGGCCACAACAATCGCCCCCTGAAATACAACTTGTTGTATTCCTCAAACTTCTCCTCCAAAATGTCGACCGTGATTTCCATATTAAGCCTTCAAAAACTCGTTCTTGAGAAAAGCCATGATGTCCTTTATAGCCTCAGTGGTTATCCTGTATGTCTCATTATACGCGTCTTTGTGAATGAAGAATCCTTCATCCTGCAAGTCTTCAAACGAGATACCGCAATCTTCGACTAAATTTTGTGAACGGAAGATAGATGCATAATTGCGGCAATCGCTATCGATATAATCAACATAAGTTTCTCCATCCTCTATCTCCTTGACGCAATTGTAGCCTGTATCAGGATAGAAAAAGTGATCTCCAGTTTGTAACTCCCTGTCAACAGGTTGCATGGGGCCTTTGTCGAGATTCTCTATTGCCTGAACGGCCTCAAGGAACATTTTATTTACAGTGTGATAGATGCTCTCTCCTATAGGTAGATACAAACTAAAATCATAGACTGTCGTGAGACGGTCGCAACCATTGGAAAACGCATTCTCATTGATGGAAAATACGCATTTTCCACTATATGCGGGCTTCGTGGTTTTATGTTCAATGATTTCGTACCTGTCAAAATCGTCTCTACATAAATAGTACTGTACTTCATTCATATTACTTCTTTTTACTTTGTTTTTTATTCTTTGTCTTGCCTTTCTTTTCTGACTTATAGATGGTTACGTCAGTCGCCTTGGTGAAGAGCTCACCAATCCAAACAAGGAGATACATGCCCCCTACAATCAGGTAAAACACTACTATTGCCCAATTGGCAATGACTGCTATAGAAAGGTAACAAACGATCCTCGTGCCAGTCACCTCGATGTTGCCCTCATTATCCTCAAATCCCCAAAAGAAGATCAGGCACAGCAAAGCTAAGATAAACCCAGCCAACCAGATAAAAAACCAGGTCGTTATGTCATACATAATGCACTATATTTTAATTGTCCTATATTTTGTCTCGTTCACTTTTTCACGCTACGAACCCGATGCGACGGCGATCAGCCATTGAATCGTTGATTCGTTCCTCGCTGCAGAGCGTGGTCAGTTCAGTCAGGCGGTCGCCCTGTTCAAACTCGCCCAAGATGCCGTCGATGGCAAATTTGCGTGCCACGTTCTCAATCTGACCACCGCTGAAGTCGAAACCTTCGGCCAAAGTCTTGCATTCTTGGCTGTCAAGTTCTGGAATCATGTCTTGCCAAATGTGTTCCCTCACGCCTGCGTCGGGGCGCTCGAACTCAATCTTATAGAGGAATCGGCGCTCAAAAGCACTGTCCAGGTTCTCGGTCAAGTTCGTGGTGGCAATCATAATGCCGTTGAGATTCTCCATTTCCTGCAGAATGATGTTCTGAATGGAGTTCTCCATTTTGTCAACCGCATTTTCGGCTCCGCTCTTGCGGACTCCGATGATGGCGTCTGCCTCATTGAAGAGTAAGATAGGAGCAACTGGAGCTTTC
>JAILFH010000054.1 GCA_024697645.1 Prevotella sp. | reverse complement strand
TCTCTCGCTGCGTCGCCTGGAGAACAAAGCCATCATGGAGGCCACCCACGGACAAGTGATGCTGGGCGACTTCATCTTAGACCCCATCAAGGTGAACATCCGGCAGTTCTACGGCATCGAAATCAACGACTTCGCCGTTGTCGTCGCCAAGACAGCCCTGTGGATATCAGAGGCGCAGATGATGCACGAAACCGAGCGAATCATCCAGAAAGACCTCGAGTTCCTGCCCCTGCGCAACTATGCCAACATCCACGAAGCCAACGCCCTGCGCATAGATTGGAACGACGTGGTGCCCGCTGCTGAATTGAACTATATCATGGGTAATCCGCCGTTTGTGGGAGCAAGATTGATGGATGGGCAACAAAAACAAGATGTCCTTCACATATTCGGAGAGAAATACAAGAACGTAGGCAATATGGACTACGTCTGCTGTTGGTACAAGAAAGCATGGGAAATGATGAAAGGTACCACAATACATGCGGCCCTTGTGTCAACCAATAGCATCAGCCAAGGCGAGCAGGTGGCCAATCTTTGGCAACCCCTCATGGAAGACGGACTCCGAATCAACTTTGCGCATCGCACATTCCGTTGGGATAGCGAGGCTTCACTAAAAGCTCATGTGCATTGCATCATAGTAGGTTTCAGTGAAGATGATTTCAAGGAACATGAATGCCAGCTCTACGATAACAATAAAATGACGATAGTGAAGCATATCAACGGCTATCTCATGGATGCGCCTGATGTGTTCATTGGAAGTTGCCAACATCCACTTGCCGATGTTCCGGAAATAGGAATAGGAAACAAACCTATTGACGGTGGCAACTATCTTTTCACAAAAGATGAAATGGATGATTTTGTCAAGGCAGAGCCGAAAGCAGCGTTGTATTTCAAACCTTGGTATGGCTCTTTGGAGTTTATACATCAGCAACCTCGCTATTGCCTCTGGCTTGGGGATTGTTCGCCAGCTGAACTCCGACAGATGCCTCATTGCCTTAAGAGAATAGAGGCTGTAAAGGAATTACGACTGGCAAGTCCAAGTGCGGGCACGCGCAAATTGGCTGAACGCCCTACGCGGTTTCATGTTGAGAACATGCCCGAGGGGAACTATATTATTATCCCCAAAGTTTCATCAGAGAAAAGACGTTATATTCCTATGGGGTTCATGTCTCCAGATGTTTTGGCCAGTGACCTTGTGTTTCTTATCCCCGATGCCACGCTCTATCATTTTGGTATCCTCGAAAGCAATGTCCACATGGCATGGATGCGAGCTGTATGTGGAAGATTGGAGATGCGTTACCGCTATAGCAAGGATGTTGTCTACAACAACTTCCCCTGGCCAACGCCCACCGACGAGCAGAAGGCGAAGATTGAGCAGACGGCGCAGCAGATTCTCGATGCCCGTGCCCTCTATCCCGACTCCTCGCTTGCCGACCTCTACGACGAGCTGACGATGCCCGTTGAGCTTCGCCGTGCCCATCAGCAGAACGACCGCGCTGTGATGCAGGCCTATGGCTTCAACGTGAAGAACATGACCGAGAGCCAGTGCGTTGCCGAACTATTTAAACTTTATCAAGAACTAACAAAATAGAAATTATGATACAGACACAATTATTAAAACTCGACCCTCCCTACCAGATTATCTCAGCAAATGGTTACGTGGGTATTCAAGTGGCAACGCTGATAGTGGCAGAAGAAAAAGAAGCGGCGCATCTCCGTCTATCTACTTTTTCTCGAAGTTACACTGAATATCACAGTTATCCTGTGGTGAATTATGGTCTGAAGAGAGGGTTGGAAGAGCAGATGAAATACAACAGAATGCCTTGGGACGACTTTGAACAGTATCAAATAAGAAGGCGCATGCAGCCCGAGGGTGCTGTATGGGATGGCGTAGAAGTGAAAGACGTGCGAATTCTGGGATTGGCAGGAGCAAACAATGATGCTATCGATCTAGGTTATTTTATATATCTCATTCCAGCCGTTAGAGGATTCGACCCCTTACTCCATGTTTGGGATAAGAAATCAACATCTCGCATCTATGATTTCTATACTGGGCTTGGTAACGTGGGGCTGAATACTCAAACTGTTATGGCAAGCTCATTCAGAGGTAACGATGGCGTTATAATCGATGAAAGAAATGAGTTTATAATAATGTTGTCACTTGAACAGAGTACTGACAACGATGTATCTTTCATCAAGGTCTCTGTAAGAGAGCCTGAAGTTGATTATTCTTTAGACGAAAAAGGCATAAACTTTAGATGCGTCATCGATCCGACAAATGAGGACAGTGTTAACGACTGTTCTGCAACCATAGCAGAAGGTCTGCATGGCATAACGCCATTTCTGCCTACTAAGAACCTTAAATTGATATCGAAAAAAGATTTGATAGATGGCGAAGGCCCCCACACAGCTTTCATGAATCATCTGATAACAATAATAAACGAATACTACAAGAATTATTGATGACGGAATTCTTAGTTAAGGCTGTTCATCTTGATGGCGTGACATGGCCACTTAGGTCTATGATGCAGAGCTTAGAGCAGAAGGAACTGGGCGACACTGAATGGTGGCGCCGCATGGCCGTATTGCAAAATGCTGCTGCCAGCACCGGTGATGTCAATCTGCTCGTCGCCCTTAACAAGTTTAGAAAGGATCGTTTTAATGTGGAATTTGAAGAGCCCGAGGTGGTTAGCATTAATAATCTTCCGAATCAATCTGTTGAAGAATGTGTAAAAAGATGGTTTCAAGGTCTTGATGAGTGCAAACAACAAGAAGTTCTTACTGAAGCAATGGCCAAACTACTTGAAGCCACTGGCAACGATGGAAAGGAACTGTTTACGAAAAAACAGCACTGGATGGCGGTGTATATCGTACTTCGCTATCGCTTGGGGTTGGACATATTGCAAAACAACTTTTTCAACTACGCAAAAAAGATTACTCCGGAAAAATGCCCCGCAAAACTAAGAATAAGCTCTTTGACAATGACTAACTTTTCGAAGACTGTTCCCAACGGTATCTTCTCTAAATTGAACACGGAGAAGAATCCCTTTTATGCCCAATGTAATTCCCTTTGGACCATTATCAGAAAATTGTATTATTCTGATATTTCTACTAACGAATAGTAAAACCCCTCTTTTTACTAATTAACCCCGTTTTTTACTAATTAATCCAGTTTTTTTACTAACGAATAGTAAAAATCCCATCTTTTTTTACTAATAAATCCCCCTTTTTACTACTGCTTACTAACAAGTTGTGGGTGTGTGATTTTTTTGTTTCCTTTGCAACGTTTTAATACATAAAGGCAAAGATATGGACAAGAAACAGCAACAACAGACCGCGACGCCTAAGGGTATAATAAGGTGTGCGCACGTAGAGAATTTCCAAGTTGTCGTTTACGATGATTTCATGGGAGTTCCATTGAAGGTAACATTTCTGAATGATCGCTGGTGGGTGACCACGGAGGGCGAGCGGCTGCA
>JAILFH010000008.1 GCA_024697645.1 Prevotella sp. | reverse complement strand
GAAGGCTGTTCTGGTGAAGGTTGCCTTCAACTACGTCGTTCCTGCAGGTATCAGCGAACTGAATGCCGACGAGCAGAACAACGTGATCTACAACCTGAATGGCGTTCGCATGCAGAACACCCAGCAGAAGGGTATCTACATCGTCAACGGCAAGAAGTACTTGGTGAAGTAATCAAGTTTGAACCTGAAGGTTCTTTACCTTCAGCAACCAAATAGTTTTAAAGCGAAAGATGCTGGGAACTTGCCCAACATCTTTCGTTTTTTTATGTATGAGAAATAATAAAGTATTTCTTTCTCAAGTCAGTATTTATTATTGGTTGATGTGAGGGAAAATTTTCCCTTTCATGCAACTATTCAATCTCTACTTCGTCAAGGAATACAAAGCAAGTGCTTCCTGCCCATTTGTGCCAAGCGGGAAGTCTGGGATTGTTGAAACCAACGATGCGAACAAAGCGAGCACTTACGGGCGAGAATTTGCATTCATGCCGGCGCAGTTCACTGAGGTTTGCATCTTTTTCGCCAAGGGCAGGAATGTCGTTGGAATAGACTTCTGTGAACTTCTCCCCATCGTCTGAAACCATTACGCGGAACCCAATGAAATCCATCACGGCCGAACTCACGGCAATGCAACTGGTAATGCCAACAGTTGAGATTTCCTTCGCCTCTCGGAGGTCAATGGTCAAATCTACATTGTTTCCGCCAAATCCTACCCAGGCTTCGTCGGCAAAGTCGGTTGTACCATGAAGACCATTTACGAGAAGGGGTGCTCCGCCATAGGTGTGAGTTCTCCAAGGTGTAGAGTTGAACGTTATCGGGCAGAACGTTGCTTTGTTCACGTCCACTTGAAGTTGGCAAATGTCTGACGAATCGGCCTGGGAAACCACCTGTGCTTGTAGGTCAACAGTTTCTTGAACGGAAATGGGGCCTGTATAGAGTGGTGACGAAGTCGTAGGTTTTTGTCCGTCAAGTGTATAATGGATTGGGCGATTGTTAAGTGTTTTCAACTCAATCCGCATTTCGCCTTGTTTTAGGTCTACTTTCGGATAGGGTGTAATGTTGTAGACATCGCGGCTATAGTTACGGGCACCTATAGCATCATAGACCAAAAGCATATCATAGACTCGTTGCATGAAGGCATCAGCATCGCGCTTATCAGCGTGCCAACCCACTTCGGCAATGGCCGAGAGGCGCGGAAGCAGTAGCCATTCGCATCGCTCGGGAGTCTCTACGCGCTCAGTCCAGATACATCCCTGCACTCCGAAGAGGTGGTTTCTGGCTTCAACGGAAAGCGAATCAGGACGAACGTTGAGGCTAAGTGCCTTCTTGATGCTTCGGTCGCCGCCCAGTCTGTAAAGCCCTCTGTTGCTCAGATAAGTGTAGCCAACTGGAGTCATGATGACGTCGTGACCTGCTTCTGCGGCTTCGTAACCGTTTCTGTCACCTCGCCAAGCCATCAGCGTTGCTCCCTTAGGCGCGTTGCTGTCCATCATTTCGTCCCAACCAATCATGCGTCGGTTGTGTTGCTGTAGGAATTTCTGCACCTCATTCATGAAATAGCCTTGCAAGCAGTCTTCCTTGCTCAGTTTTCCCTTCGCCTCAATATGATGGGCAGAGATGAACGATTGGCAGCGCGGGCATTGCTGCCAGCGGACACGAGGACATTCGTCTCCGCCTACGTGGATATATTCTGACGGGAAAAGTTCCATCACTTCTGTCAGCACGTTCTTGACAAATTCCATCACCTTTGGCTGGCCAACGCAAAGTACATCGTCGAACACACCGTAACCTTTCGGCAACTCATAGGGACCTCCCGTGCAACCGAGTTCGGGATAGGCCGCCAAAGCAGCCATCATGTGGCCGGGCATATCGATTTCCGGAACGACTGTAATATGGCGCTGTCGGGCGTATTCCACAACTTCACGAATTTCGTCTTGTGTGAAATGTTCCTGTCCTGCAGTTAATTTTGGATAGCGTTTCACTTCCATTCTCCAACCCTGATCGTCGGTAAGATGCCAGTGGAAAACGTTCATCTGATGAAGTGCCAACTGATCGATAAACTTCTTGATGTAGTCGAGTGGGAAAGTGTGGCGGGCAACATCGAGCATCATTCCGCGCCAGCGAAGGGCAGGGGAAGATTCGATATGGGCAGCAGGAAACAGGAACTGATACTCGCTAATGCCGTTGTTGATAGCAGAAGGATTTTCTGCAAGCATCAGCCGAGCCTTCATCTGGGCTGCAAGCACAAGTTTTCGAATCATCTGCTCGCCATAGAACGCACCAGCAGTGCTGGAGGCTCGAACGGTGATGAGATCTTTGTCTACATAAATATCGAATCCTTCAGGTGCAATATGATAGACGGGATTGACATCGAAGTTCAATGCTTCGTGCCAATGATAAATATGTCCCGCCCCTTCTAATAACTCGACTCGCTGCGAACTTGGCAACACCGATTCATAATTGATGGTCAGTTGGGCTTCTGCTTGGCAGATTGCCAACAACATAAGGGATACAAACGCAATTCTTTTCATGTTTGCAAATATAACAAATTTTTCTGAAAACATGACCGTGTTGCTGTAAAAATAATTGAACAAGGGGAAAGCATCTTGTCTGCTCTCCCCTTGATAGTCGTTCCTTTAAGATGTTTTCCCTTTTGCTGTAGGGAATTGTGTTCGTTGTTTTCTATATGTCTTTGGCGATTGATTCCAAAGTTATTTCCCGATTCAATTCATTTGCCGAGAATGATGTTTACTAATGCGGTGACGTCTGCAATTGTAATAGTCTCGTCGGTGTTGACATCTGCTGCTTCGTGATCATACAGATAAGGTTCGCTGTTGTCCTTGCCCAATATGATGTTTACTAAAGCGGTGACATCAGCGATCGTGACGAAACCGTCTTTGTTCACATCGCCAATAATCTTCTCGGCACAGTTGATGACAACGGGATTGCTGTAAGAACCTACCCGTGAACCTGAGCTGAAGATGACATCCTGACTAACAGAAATAACATTAATTTCCTTTTCGGTGGTAAGATCACACACGCGGAATGTGATTTCGTCGTTGTTGCCAGTATTACTCCAAATGCGGAGATAGTCGTCGATGGCAATTCCCACGCATTCATCGCCGACAAAAGCACCAATGGCATAATCGGAAAGTGAGGCTACAGGCTCATCGTTCACCACTAATGTTACATAGGCCGTCATATCTTGTTCATAGTCGCCATAGTAGAATTTCCAAGGTGCGCGATGCATTGTGAGGGTTCCTCCATTTTCGATGATGTTTAAATCGCTGTGGAAAGGATTGTTCAACGTGCCATAAGCGAAGATTTCAACATTACCATCGTTGAAGGTAATGTCTTTATCAGCACTGACGGCACGACATTTTGTTACATCGCCAGTTGTTGCATCGGTCAAGTCACCAGCGTGAGTGTAGAAACGGCACTCAGTTCCACCAAACGTAATCGTACCACCATTGACGACCAATGCTGTAGCGTCATTAGATTCGTCTTTGCTCTTGATGGCTTTCGAACCATCCCCAGAAACACGAATGTCAAGACTACCTCCCAAAAGTTGAGCGTCGTAATTGGTGCGAATGCCCTCAGAATCTTGTCCACTGACGACAAGGTTAATCTGTCCACCTGTCATCGTAAAGATGCTATCGCATTTCAGGCCAGAACCGCTGTCGGAACTGACAGTAGCGTTGATAATACCTCCGCTGATAATCATGGAACCAAAATCGTCGGCATCGATTGCGTCTTTGCCAACTCCATTGATATTAATGATGCCGCCGTCCATCTGGAAAATGTTGTGTGGGTAAACGCCCTTGCCACAATGAATACCATCGCTTGCTGCTCCTAAAACATTGATTGTACCAGTGGTGTTCTTTATTTCTATATATTCCTTGGCTTTAATGGCATGCTTATAATTACCCGTAACATTGAGCGTGCCACTTCCCTCAAATTCAAAGTGGCCTTTGGTATAAAGAGCAGCATCCTGCCCAAAGTCGAGGCAGTCAGAGAGCGTGTTGACTGTGCCACTGACCAACTCTACTGCTACGCGTTTTCCGCATTGAATATGGATAGCAGAACCAGTTATAAAACCGTTCTGGCTTTGGAGATTCAGACCATTGAGTTGAAGCGTGAGTTTATAGTTACCAGAAAGATAGAAAGACCCGTCGTCAGAGGAACCTGATAAGCGATAGATATATTCTTCTGTGGTTGTAGTAGAACTCATCATAACGTGCGCACCAGTTGCTGTATAGGTGACTGCAGCAGTACTGGGTATATCTACAGTGACATTACTGCCATCATAGATGATGTTGATTACATCGCCCTCTGTGGCTAATGCGGGAGTTGAATAGACAGTCAGTAGCATCAGACAGAGTACTGTCATCCAATGACGGGCGTTAATGGGATTCTTACGATATACGGTTGCTAGTTTCATTGTGAAAATTATTTTTTCAATAGTTTTGTGTGAGTACCATTCTGATAACGCAGGATGTAAATTCCTGGACGTAACGAATCGGGACGAGAACCTGCATAGATGCCGCTTAGCGTGTAGTAACCAACGGGTGTAGATGCTGTCGATTGCTGAGTTGAAGAATCGGGCAGGGCAATGCGGTTGGTTTCGCCTTCTTGTAGAGTGAATTCGAAGGGATGTTGCAAAGTTCCCTTGAGGTCGGAATTGAAACGGAATGTCTCACTAATATTGCAGATATTTCCTTCTGCGTCAATGGCTTTGAACGAAAGTTCTTCACCAGAGTCGCCATAGATGGTCAGGAAGTGTTTGCCGCCAGCAACTTGGCTTACTCCTCTAAGTTCGTCATCAGCATAGGCTGCAAGCGAGAAGGTTTCTGGCTCTACGGGATTGCCGTTCCACATGATCTGACCGATAACGGCCATAACAGAAGGATATTGATGACGAAGCAAAGAGAGATTTGTTGTGGAGGTCTTTGTTCCATTTACTGGTGCACGCTTGGGTGCAGATTTGGCAAACTTACGAAGTTGAACTCTGGTTGCAGGCGCTGTGAAATGAAGAGCCTTGGTAGATGTTGTCTTATAGAGATAACCATAGCCTGCACTTATTGTGCTGAGTGTTCCTACCCAACCATCAGTCTCAGAATAGGTTGAGAATCCACTTTGTCCAATGACCACATCACCCTCATCGAGTTTAGATTGGGCGAAAGCAGCGTCGATGGTCTGTGAACCACCTAACGGATAACCAATCCAGTTCCACCCCGGTTGCAGAGCCACGGGCGCTGCCGAAACAGGCAAACGGCTCGTGAATGTATAAGTATGGGCTTCATTCATCTGAATCTTATACATGTGTCCGACAGAGAGATTCTTCAGGAGTCCTTTCATAGCGCTATTTTCCTCGCTGTAATAAGCCTCGAGAGTCTGTCCTTGAATGTATTCGGCAAAGTCTTTGAAGAAGTTTACAGAAAGAGGGTCAGCCATAGGATGAGATATCCAGTTCCATCCTGCATCCAAGTTGAGCGTGAATGTAGCATCTCCTGTTTCCATGATGCCTTCGTCGACACGTGTGAAAGAATCTTGCGAGAGCAGTGTGTTTGCCTTCTTAATGGTGGGCCGGTTCATCAGGTAGAGGTTGTTGGCTCCGTCGGGATAGCGTCCTACTGACTGATCTCCATTGTGTGTGTCGTAGAACAGAGCGTCAGCAAAGTCGGCAATCACCGGATGTGCATTGAAGAAGGTTTCGTTATTCGCCTTGAATTCATCGGTGGAGGTTACAACAGCCATCTGTCCATCAGAATTGCTGAGTTTGAAATCTGCATGAAGTTGGCTGATGGGCTCCAGTTTGTCTGCCCAGACAATAAGATGACCATGAGCAGGAACAATGGTATTGTAGGCAGTATTAGCGGGGATTTGATATTTGAGAGGATCGTCGACGTCATCGCTAAGGAATAATCCCGCAGCATTGAGGTCTTCGTCGGTGGTGTTGTAGAGTTCAATCCAGTCGTTCTTCTTAAAATAGTCGTTGATGAAGATGGTGTTGCCCGCGCTCACCTCATTTACTTTAATCGGAGTGGCAATATCGGCGAGAAGTTCCTCATCAGACAACTTCTTATAAGTGGCAATGAGTGCTGCAGATTTGTCGGGGAGAGTTGTCACATCAAGGCTTTCTTCCGTAGATACGAACGACGACTCAGAGTATTTTCCGTTAGAAAGTGAGGCTGTCCAATAAATATCGGAAGAGGTTGCAGACGTGTTGTGAACTTCGATGGCTAACACGTTCTCGCCTTTGACGAGAAGACTATTGTCGATAGTGATAGTTGCTGTGGCTGCTGTTGAACCAACATAACTGGAAGAATATTGGCTATACGTAGCATTACCGCTTGCCATGAGGTAGCGTCCGATTTCAGTTCCGTTGAGATAGGCGATGAAACCATCATCAACATAATAAGTCAGTTGATAAACATCATTTTCAGAAGGAATCTCGTCAAGGGTGAACGTCTTTCGGAAATAGTAGGTGGGACGCTTCTGACTGCTATTTGTACCATAGTTGAGAGTGGTAGTATAATCGGCTGTTCCACTCTTTCCCACATTGCCATAACCCAATGGGGCATTGCCAGAACTCCATGCAGAGTCATCGTAGGTGGCCGACTTCCAGTCCTGATTATCGAGAGAACCTTGGTCGTAGTAGTTCCACGCATCAGAGGTACCGAAGATTTGTGTAAGATCAGTAATAGACTGAGTTCCGTCAGTGGCCCATCCTTTAAAGGTATATCCTGCAGGGGCTTTAGCAGTGATGATAGCAGGTGAGAAGAGGGTGCCGTCGAAGTGGGCAGTGGGGATTTCCAGATTGTTGAGTGTGAGAGTTGCCTCCTCGATATTGGCGCTGAGATTGAGAGTGTAGGCTTGGTCTGTGCCGATTGAGAAGTAATTTCTCATATTGTTGATGCGGCTCGAACGATTATTGCTATTTGTTATAGCATTAATGAGGTTTGTGGCAGAGTTTTGAA
This sequence comes from Prevotella sp., assembly GCA_024697645.1. Lineage (GTDB taxonomy): Bacteria > Bacteroidota > Bacteroidia > Bacteroidales > Bacteroidaceae > Prevotella. The sequence continues at coordinate 5,990 of JAILFH010000008.1, read as the reverse complement.
GGTTTTGGGCATTACCATCAAACGACAAAGCCTGATAGACGTGATCCTTCATGCTGTTGATGATTTCAGTCGAGCGGGTCGGTTCATAGACACTACCAGCGACGAGGCAGAAAGCATCGATGAAGCGCTTTTTAAATGGTTCATACTTGAGCATATTCAGGAAGATGTCGATAATAAAGTTCTTACCAGTATCGTAGAGGCTGTTGTAAAGATAGTTCTGCAATGTGCTGAGCATGTTGGTGGCGTTAAAACCAGCATCCTGATCCATGAATACAAGGTGGAATTTGCCGTCTTGTTGGGAGCGGTAGCCCTTGATGTTGTTGCTGTTGGTAGCCCAGTCGTTGCAACCCGAATAGCACTCCACAGCCATATAGTTGCAGTATTCGTCTATGTCGACAAGGTCGCAGATGGAGTTATAGATGGATTCGTCAGTGGGGGAGTCAGCGAGTTGTTGGGCTAGATTCATCCACTGTCGGAAGGCTGCATCGTTACCAGTCTTTTGTACATAACCTGCCGTATATACGCATTCGAACTGGTCCATTGCATCTGTGTCGATTCCGTAGTTGCTATAACCATGATGTTTGTTGTTTGCCTCGCGGAGGTTAAACATAAACATGTATTGTCCGTTGATAAAGATGTGGGCAGGTTGAACGGCTTGGCAGTCGACATGGAAACCGCTGGTGAGGAGAATCTCATGAATGGCAGGGTCTTTAATGCGTCCGTAATTGTCGTTTCCGCCATTTCTAACTCTTACACCTTTATTCTTGATGAAAGGTTTCTCATCGAAGAATGGGTAGGGCATAAAGTTTTGTCCAAGATATTGCTTGCTACCTTTCAGACTAAAAGAACTGTTGGGTGCAAAATGGCGACTCCATCCGCCGAATACCTCGAAATCGCATTCCTGATTGAGGGCCGTTTGGTAGCCGCTTCCATCAGTAGCAGGCGTCAGGTACTCAAAGTTGACGGGACGCTCCCAACTGCGGTTCTTGTTGCTCGAAGTTCTGTTGTTGCCCGAAGTGCCGTTCGTACCATCGGTGTAAGCGCCAATAGTAGAGTCGTAAAGGTTTGCCTCGTCAGTTACGACTGATACGATGGGCAGATAGTAATTCTTGTCAGCATAGATATAGGAACGTGTGACAACAGAACTAGGCAGATAGCCATCTTGGAAAAGGCGAAGTCGGAGTACGGTGTTGTTGCTGATGTCAAAGACACCTGTAGTGCTGGTTTGACCATTGTCAAGGGTTGGTGTAGAACCGTCTGTGGTATAACGGAGAGTGGCTCCATCGGGGATAGTCACTGTTGCCGTAAAACCAGAGGTAAAGAGCGTTCCGTCTTTATCGATTACAGGCATTGGAAGTTGGGTACCAGCAAATGTGCTTCCAACGTTCGTTGCCTCAGGTGTGGGAGTTGACGTCCAACTCCATCCGTCACCGCCGTCTGTGGTGCGAGCATAACTACAACGCTGAATAGCAGCGGGATATTCCTGTGAGAGAATTGTGGTATGGTCGCTATTAGCCACACTGATGACACCACCTTCATAGTTCAGTTTAAAGTTAACCTGCTTGTAGGCTTCATCACTATATTCGGTTCCTGTGTCATAGTGGTCAAACCAAATGTTTTTGAAGCCGCCTGCAGGCACGGATCCCTGGTCAATGGGCAACTGCCAGGAATTACCGAGGTTATCCTCGATATAGAGTCCTCCCAGATTGATGGGAACAGAACTGGGATTGTAAAATTCTACCCATCCACCATAGTTTACGGAAGGATCAATGAACTGGTCGATATTTGCCATCTGAATCTCGTTGATGACGAGTTGTTCAGGATGGCTTGTTTTAATTGTGATAGTTGCCGTTGCGGTAAGGTCGGATAAAGATGCGGTTGCGGTAATAATGGCAACACCCTCCCTTAAGGCCGTAACGACTCCTTCAGACGAAACTGTTGCTATCTGTTCATCGGAAGAGGACCAGCCTATATGTTTGTAAAGTTCATTGTCGGTGTCGACAGTCGCCTGTAAAGTAATTTCTTCACCACAGGTAAGAGAGGCAGAAGTGGGCGAAATACTGATACTTGTCGCATCACTGACGGCTTGACCGTTATAGTAAAGTTTGACATTATCAAAGGCTATCCAGTTGGCGGTAGTTGCTTCAAGCGTTCTAATGCCGATAGTCAGTTCGTTGCCAATGCTCACTAATGACATTGAGAAGTGCTGAGGCAGTCGGTTTTCGGTGTTAAGACTAGTAGAATAGAGAATTTCGCTTGACGCAAAGAGTTCCACTCCTGTTACGGTTTCACCTGTTGCCTGATTGCAGGCAATGACGTCGGCTTCAAGCGTATAGATTCCCTCACGAAGACCTGTAATGGTTTGTGAGATTGAACCTGCTCCTAAGGTACTTCCACTAGGAATCCACGCTTCAGCAAATTGGCTGATGCTGACGTTCCCATTGGTGTAAGATGCACTCTGATATCCCTTGTTTTGTGCTCCAGACATATTGATGTCCCACCCCGTAGCATTACCGCTAAATGTGGGATTTACAATATAACTGGTCATATCGATGTTTGTCTCCTGACCTGATGCATTTTGAATTAGTACTTGCAGGTCGATATAGGCATCATTAAGTTGAGTGAGAGTGCTGGATTGGTCGTTATAGACCTGTGCTATTGCATCAGTGGCTAGTCCTTCTGAGGCGTGTTGCTGATATAGGTTGTACATAAGTACACGAATATCATAAAGTTCTATTTCTTCAGCGGTGTAGTAGGTCCACTCGGTTTGGTTGTCTCCTTCAGCGGGTAGGGCAAAGATGCCTATGTTCGTTCCTAAGGAAGTTCCATTGTTAGTGACGTCGATATTATTGGGATTCCATCCGAGGCAATATCCTTCAAGCGATTCGTTCCATATGTTTTCTGGAGCGAGTTTGATGGCGAAATGCCCGTTAGAAAGTTCTTCCAGCGTGAAGTAAGTGTAAGTGAGGGTCGATGAGTTTGTGACGTAATCGGTATAGGGGTCACCATTTTCGTTGGAAACGAACATCAATCCTGTGCTAGCAGCACCTGCAGAATAGAGTTGGCAATAGGTTCCCAAACTCTTCACCTGATAGACGAGAGCCGCTGAGTGGTCGGAAGTCAGTGCCGCATGTGTACCCCATGTGGTGCCCTTGGTCAAGAACTTCCCCTGTCCAGTATGATAGAAGTAAACTTCTGTGGCATTAGGAGGAGTGCCCTCATGTTCAGTCATGAAGGGTTCAACCCACGAAATGGTTTGTGCGAGTGCATGCGTGCACAAAATCAGCGCTAGAAGCACTGTCATTATTGTTTTTCGCATCATTTATTCAGGTTTTAAATGATTGCCTAGTTTGCAATCAAGTTAGGTTATAATTATTTGAGCGCCAAAGGTAAGGAAAATTTGTCAAAAAGTCAGCAAAAGAATCCACCTTTTTACATTTTTTATTAAAATAAGGTGGGGAATAACGAAAAAAGTTGAGAATAAGGCACTTAGCACAAATTCTCAACCCTAGATATATGAGGCTCGAAATGTTATATTCGAGTCTTGATGTTCTTGTGAATAAAAATTAGTTTACATGTAGCCCAGCCAGCGTAGGATGTCGTTGAGATTAGCAACAACCATCAGCAGGATGAGAATGCCGAAACCAATGTATTCGGCTCGAATCATGAAGTTCTCAGAAGGCTTGCGACCAGTGATCATCTCATAGATGAGGAACAGTACGTGTCCACCATCGAGGGCAGGGATTGGGAGAATGTTCATGAAGGCCAGAATGATGCTGAGGAAAGCAGTCATGAGCCAGAACATGTGCCAGTCCCAAATGGGTGGGAACAGGCTTCCAATAGCACCAAAGCCACCGAGGCTCTTGGCTCCGTCGGCAGAGAACAGATACTTCAGGTCGCCAACATAGCCACCCAAAACGTTCCATCCGTATTTGATGCCAGCAGGGAAACTCTCGAAGAATCCATAATCAATCTTTGTCGTCTCGTAGTAGTTGCGAATGCTTGTCATACCCACACCGAGTTGCAGTTCTTCGTTGAGCACAATAACTGCAGTGTCTGGTGTTAAGGCAGCAGCAATACTGTCGCCAGAAGCAGGGAGGGTGTTAGCGTGTTGGAAGACAACAGTTGCAGTACGCAGGCGCAGACTGTCGGCAGAGGTCTTGGCAACGCTCATCTGATCGGCCAGACGACCAGTTTGTTCTGTATATTCATTCCAAGAGTCAACGGTAGTCCCATTGATGGCGAGAATCTTGTCGCCTTTCACGATGCCTGCTTTCTGTGCAGGTGAATTGGGCATAACGCTGTCAATCTCTGCAGGAATGAGCGGACGGCAGAAATTGGGAGTTGCCTTGAGCATTCCCAGTAGGTTGATGTCGCCAGGAAGACTGATAGTCATGGGCTTTCCGTCACGAATGATACGAGCCTCGTGAGCCTCGCTGATGTCGCGGAACAGATCAGCAGAGAAGTCTTTGAAGTCACCATTCTCAGTGCCCAGCAGAATATCTCCGTCCTTGAATCCGTAACTCTTTGCTTCCTGATTGAACTTCATACCCATGCTCATGTCCTTCGTAGCAATGTATTCGTCGCCCCAGGTGTAGAGCACCATCGAGTAGATGAACAATGCCAGTAGGAAATTCACGAGCACACCACCAATCATGATGAGCAATCGCTGCCACGCGGGTTTCGTTCGGAATTCCCACGGTTGTTCGGGTTGCTTCATCTGTTCGGTGTCGAACGATTCGTCAATCATACCTGCAATCTTGCAGTAGCCGCCCAAAGGCAACCAACCCATACCATATTGGGTGTCACTGTTTTTGGGTTTGAACTTGAAGATAGAGCCGTCCCATTTGCCAATTCCAGCGTCGAAGAACATATAGAACTTCTCCACGCGGACTCCAAAGAGTTTTGCGAAGAAGAAATGACCGCCTTCGTGCAGGAGCACCAGAAGGGAAATGGCTAAAAGAAACTGCAAGAGTTTAATCAAAAAGATTTCCATATATCTGCTTTATTTTTTTCTTATCCGTTTGTGAAACGTGGACTTCGTTGACCTTCAGAGAGATTCTTACGTCCATGAATTCGAAAATCGGGTGCAAAGGTCTTACTTTTTTTTCATATATGCAAGCAAAAAATGATAAAACACGTTAAAGGGAAGGGCAGAGAGCGTGGTGGTAATAACAAATAATGTGCTACAATTTCAATCTCTGACTTGCGAAAATAAAGGGAAAATGGTGAGAAATCTTCAGAAACATTTTGCCGTGTGGGCACTTCTTCGTAACTTTGCCAACGCGAAATAAACGGCAAATCACGAAAAAAGGAAATTATGGATTATACGAAACTACTCACTGAGCATGGCGTGAAACCTACTGCCAATCGTATCGTAGTGGCTCGCGCTTTGGCTTCGGCAATGCGACCGATGTCGTTGTCGGAACTCGAGCGTACGATACAAACCATTGACAAGTCAAATATCTTTCGCGCCCTGACATTGTTTCGTGAGAATCATCTCGTTCATGTGATTGAAGATGGCGACGGCGTTCGCTATGAACTTTGCCACAGCCACAGTCATCATGATGACAACGACCAGCATCCTCATTTCCATTGTGAGCGCTGCCATCGGACTTTCTGTCTCGATAATGTTGAGATCCCGCCTATCCCTATTCCAGAAGGCTATGAAATGGAATCTGTCAACTATATCGTAAAAGGAATTTGTCCGGAATGCAGAAACAAATAGCAAGTTACAAGTGACAAATTACAAATATGATTACCAAATATTGATGGAAGATAGGCTTGTAGCGTTTTCTTTCATTCGCTCTTTTCAATAAGGAGAACCTAGCAAAAAATATGATTAGTTTTTTATTACTGTCCGCTAAACCATAATCCTCATAGCCCAACTTCTTGACCGTCAGAAGTTGGGCGTTTTTACATTCTTGTACAAGCCCCCTCAGTCTTTTCCATCATCCGCTGGAGGTGCTTCCGACGCTTCGGCCAACATG
>JAILFH010000007.1 GCA_024697645.1 Prevotella sp. | reverse complement strand
GAAGGCTGTTCTGGTGAAGGTTGCCTTCAACTACGTCGTTCCTGCAGGTATCAGCGAACTGAATGCCGACGAGCAGAACAACGTGATCTACAACCTGAATGGCGTTCGCATGCAGAACACCCAGCAGAAGGGTATCTACATTGTTAATGGTAAGAAGGTTGTTCGCAAGTAATTAGAAACAGGACAAGTTCTTGTTTACATTCTTTGAATATACTTGAGTGAATCCTCAAGAGTATTCAGAAGTGAAATAAATAGGCAGGCGAGTTGCTAAAATGGCGATTCGCCTGCTTAAAAATAAAAAAACAACAAAAAAATTTGGTAGTGGCGCGAAAAACCACTACCTTTGCAGCGCCTAAACCGAAGAAGAACTTTTCTTTAGGCGATTTGGGCGCTGCAATTATTGGGTGATGGTGTAATGGTAACACTACAGGTTTTGGTTCTGTCATTCCCGGTTCGAATCCGAGTCACCCAACTTTTCAGCAAGCAAGAAAGAGCAGATAACTGGCGTAATTGCCAGTTATTTTTTTTGCAAGATAATTCATGTGAAAAGTTTCTACTGCAAAAGGAAAAAAGTAAAAAGGTAAAAAAGTAAAAAGACGAAGGAGGAAAATGACAACGGGCTGAAAATCAGGAGTTTACAAAGAAACTCATTCGAAATCTTCTCGTTGATTATTTTTGATTTTTGCTGTTTCCTTATGGTAGGTCTATGGTATGTCTTTAGGGAAGAGCCCTTTATTCATCGGTATTTGCGTGGGGTTATGGTAGGTGGGTAGGTCTTTTTCGTAAAAACCAAAAATTTATTTCAAATTAGTTCCGTCGAAATAGTAAGGTGATGAGATGTAGTGTCAAACTTTTTCAGAATTATTCAGTGAAAGTGTTAAAAAGGGAATGCTAAATTTGGAATTCTGCCTAATTATTGGTAACTTTGCAGATTAGATTCTAAATTAAATAAAATATAGAAATAATGAAAACAAACTACGAATTGCGCTATGCTGCTCATCCAGAGGATGCAAAGCATTACGACACGACCCGCCTGCGTCGTGATTTCCTAATTGAAAAGGTGTTTGCCAAGGACGAGGTGAACATGGTTTATTCTATGTACGACCGTATGGTAGTCGGTGGTGCTATGCCTGTTGACGAGTGCCTGAAACTCGAGGCTATCGACCCGCTGAAGGCTCCTTTCTTCACCACACGTCGTGAAGTTGGTATCTACAATGTTGGTGGTGCAGGCTGCGTGAAGGTTGGTGACGAGGTATTTGAACTGGACTTCAAGGAGGCTCTCTACATTGGTCGTGGTGACCGCGACGTGGTGTTCTGCTCAAAGGACGCACAGAAGCCTGCTAAGTTCTACTTCAACTCTACGACTGCTCATGCCGAGTATCCTTGCAAGAAGGTTACGAAGAAGGATGCTGTTGTGGCCCATATGGGTTCGCTGGAGATGTCGAACGAACGTAATATCAACAAGATGATTGTAAATCAGGTGCTGCCGACCTGCCAGTTGCAGATGGGTATGACCGAATTGGCTACAGGTTCCGTTTGGAACACGATGCCCGCACACGTTCATTCACGTCGTATGGAGGCTTATTTCTATTTCGATATTCCTGAGGATCAGGCTATCTGCCACTTCATGGGTGAGGTAGAAGAGACCCGTCACATCTGGATGAAGGGCGATCAGGCTGTGCTTTCTCCCGAATGGAGCATCCATAGCGCTGCTGCTACTCACAACTACACCTTCATCTGGGGTATGGGCGGTGAGAATCTCGACTATGGCGATCAGGACTTCTCACTCATTACAGATTTGAAGTAAAGATAGAATAGGAAAAATAAATAACAATGGGGTGCAAGGATAGGGACTAAAGGAGAGAAAGGCTATTGTCTGAACTCCTCAACTCCCGAACTCCTGAACTCCTAAAAAATCAGAAAAATTATGACCAGTTTAAAAGATTTTTCATTGGAAGGTAAGAATGCGTGGATTACCGGTGCATCTTACGGAATCGGCTTCAACATTGCCAAGGCTTTCGTTGCTGCTGGTGTGAAGAACATTATTTTCAACGACATCAACGAGGCTGCTCTTGAGCGTGGTTTGAACAACTACAAGGAAGCAGGTATCGAGAATGTGAAAGGCTATGTATGCGACGTGACGAAGGAAGACGACGTGAAGGCTCTCGTGGAGAAGATTCATGCAGAGGTTGGTCAGATTGACATCCTCGTGAATAATGCTGGTATCATCAAGCGTATCCCGATGCACGAGATGAAGCGTCAGGAGTTCCAGCAGGTCATCGACGTTGACCTCGTTGCACCGTTCATTGTAAGTTCGGCTGTGCTGCCTGAGATGATGGAGCGCCGCGAAGGTAAGATTATCAACATCTGCTCGATGATGTCGGAACTGGGTCGCGAGACCGTGAGCGCCTATGCAGCAGCCAAGGGTGGTCTGAAGATGCTTACCCGCAACATCTGCTCTGAGTATGGTGAGTACAACATTCAGTGCAACGGCATTGGCCCGGGTTATATTGCTACACCTCAGACGGCTCCTCTTCGCGAGCGTCAGGCCGATGGCAGCCGCCATCCGTTCGACTCATTCATCTGCGCTAAGACACCAGCAGGCCGTTGGTTGGAGCCTGAGGAACTGGGTGGACCGGCAGTGTTCCTTGCATCTCACGCTTCTGATGCAGTGAATGGTCACGTGCTCTATGTTGATGGTGGTATTCTCGCCTATATTGGCAAGCAGCCCTAAGACAAAATAGGTCAAAAAAAATGACGGCCTCGTCTGAGGTCGTCATTTTTTAATTTCTTTCTGATAAAAGGTCAGATTCTGCAGATATTACTTCACAGCCTCTGCGAGTTCAGCACCAGCCTTGAACTTAGCAACCTTCTTAGCAGGAATTTCAATCTTCTGCTTGTTAGAAGGATTGATACCTGTGCGAGCGTCCTGCTTCTTAACAGAGAATGTGCCGAAGCCAACGAGCTGAACTTTGTCACCTGCTACGAGAGCGTCCTTAATTGCTGCTACTGTGGCCTCAAGAGCCTTCTTTGCGTCAACCTTGGTAAGGCCTGCGCCTGCTGCGATCTTGTCGATCAATTCTGTCTTGTTCATAAAAAATTTGTTTAAAAATGATTATTAATAAATAAAGTTTCCACAATTTGGTGACAAATATAGTAGTTTCTGCGGAGAAAACAAACAAAAAATCGAAAAAAATGACTTTTTTTTTGAAAATTTGTGCTTAAAGGGCTGATTTTGTGCTAAATAACGGGATTTTTTAGTACTTTTGTCGCCGAATTTGTAAAATATTGAAAAGCAATGCGAAACATTCCAACAATAACAAGAAATCTGCTCATTATTAACGTGATAGTGTTTCTCATCACCGTTTTCGTGGGCGGAGAAAACATTCAGGGCGCAATTGACTACAAACTGAATGATCTGTTCGGTTTGCACTTTTTCATGGCACCCGATTTTAAGATTTATCAGTTAGTGACCTACATGTTCCTTCATGGTGGTTGGGACCATCTGTTCTTCAATATGTTTGCCTTGTGGATGTTCGGCTGTGTTGTTGAGCGCGTGTGGGGTCCAAAGAAGTTCCTGTTCTATTATCTCTCTTGTGGTGTGGGTGCAGGACTTTTCCAGGAGTTGGCTCAGTTTGGTCAGTTCTATATGCTGGCCAGCGAGCAGATTCCTAATTTCTCATTGTCGATGCTCGGAGCAGTAGCAGAGAATAGTGCATCAATGCTTAACATGTGGACCACCGTAGGAGCCTCTGGTGCCATCTATGCCATTCTGTTGGCATTCGGTATGATTTTCCCCGAGGAGCGTATTTTCATCTTCCCGTTGCCCATTCCCATCAAGGCTAAATGGTTCGTGATAATCTACGCGGCCATCGAGTTGTTCTCGGCACTTTCGACCACTGGCGACGGTGTGGCTCATCTGGCTCACCTCGGTGGTATGGTGTTCGGTTTCTTCATGATTCGCTATTGGCAGAAGCATCCCACTCAGGGCTATGGCAAGTCGCAGGGCGAGCAATTCTTCGACAACCTGCGAAATGCCTGGGAGAAGCGTACGAAGAAGCCTGCAGATTCAGGTCGTTCAACTTCTCACGACAGATATACTTCGACCAGCACAGGCAATGCCGACTGGGATTATAATGCCCGTCAGCAGAAAGAGCAAGAGGAGATTGACCGGATTCTTGACAAGATTCGCAAGAGCGGCTACGACAGTTTGACCAGCGAAGAGAAGCGTAAACTCTTCGACCAGAGTAAGAAATAATTGATGGGACGACGAAAGCGTCGAGTCGCAGGGAAGTATGTTTAAGAAACTGAAACAATTCACTTTGCAGTTGATTGCAGGTACTAACGTGGGTACTATTTTGCTGATGCTATTGGTTGGCTATAGCGACCGATTGTCACCGGCAGAGCACCCTCTGCTGTCAACTATCGGACTGTCTTTCCCCATCTTCCTCCTTCTGAACATAGGATTCTTAATATTCTGGCTATTTGTAAAGAAGCGTTATGCGCTGATACCGATTATTGGTCTCTTGCTGGCTTTTCAGCCTGTCCGCAACTATTCCCCACTGAATATTCCTCATTCGGATGATTCAGACAGCACGCTGAAGGTGATTACTTTCAACGCCTACGACGTCAAGCATGTGGGACAGACTGACTTCCGGAAGGAGGTGGCCGACTATTTCATAGCCGCAGACGCTGACATTATCTGCACACAGGAGTATTCGACAACTGAAGAGATACGGGAATTGCTGGAATCACACTATGCCTATATCGACACAACGAAGGTGACACGTGGCGGTGAATGGCTCACAGTGATGAGCAAATATCCCATCGTTGGTAAGGAAAAAATCTATACAGATATTGAAGGTGGAGACGGTAAGGCAGCCCGCAGTGCAGCATTCTTCGTGAAGATTGACGGCGATACGGTTGCCGTTGTCAACAATCATTTGGAATCAACAGGCCTTACCGTAGAGGAACGTTCCAGTTTCAAGCGAATCGTAAAGGGCGACCTTGAGCGCGATGATGCCGAACGGGAGTCGAAAAAACTCATAGAACGCCTCGCGGAGTCGAATCAGTTGCGCGAACCACAGGCAAATGCCATTGTCTGCTGGCTTGACAGCATCCTGACCAACACTCGCTACTCAGTGATACTCTGTGGCGATTTCAATGATGGTCCGATTTCCTATGCCCATCATGCTGTGAACACCCTGCTCACTGACTGTTATGCAGAAGGAGGGCTCGGACCCGCCATCAGTTATCATGATAACGGGCTTTATGTTCGCATCGACCACATTTTCTGTTCCAAAGAGTGGAAACCCATAAACGCTAAAGTTGACACAAAAACTGACCTTTCAGACCATTATCCAGTCGTTTGCACACTAAAAAAGCAACGAAATCATTAAAAAATGAATAAATAGCGGTCAGAAATTTCTGAAAATGGAAAAAAATGTGTAATTTTGTGCGCTAAAAACGATATTATATAAAATATCAAATAACAAAACAGTAAAATGCAAAACAAAGGAATTGTAATTGTAACAGCCGTCTTACTGACGCTTGCAAGCATCTTCTATTTGTCTTTCTCGGCAGCCACAAGCTACTTTGACAAGCAGGCCGCCAAGATTGAGGATCCCGTAAAACAGCAGGATTATAAGGATTCTGTGAAGTATCTCGGTATCTACACTTATCAGAATTGCTTGGAGACTCAGATTGGTCTCGGACTTGACCTGAAAGGCGGTATGAACGTCATTCTTGAAATCTCGGTACCCGACGTCGTTGAGATGCTCGCCGATCACAAGAAGGACGCTGACTTCGTCAAGTCGATGAAGGAAGCAAAAGCTGAAGAAGAGACAAGTCAGGACGACTTTATCTCGTTGTTTATTAAGGCTTTCCATAAGAATGCCCCGAACCGCACTCTCGCAGAGATCTTTGCTACGCAGCAATTGCAGGGCAAAGTGTCGCCGCAGAGCACCGACAAGGACGTGGAGAAGGCTCTCCGCGCTGAGGTGCAGTCTGCTATCGACAACTCGTTCAACGTAGTGCGCACTCGTATCGATAAGTTCGGCGTGGTTCAGCCCAACATCCAGAAACTCGAAGGTCAGGACGGCCGCATCATGGTCGAGATGCCTGGTATTCGTGAGCCGGAGCGTATGCGTAAACTCCTGCAGGGTTCTGCAAATCTGGAGTTCTGGGAGACCTACAACGCTGAGGAGATTGTTCCTTATCTGGTGCAACTCGATACCCGTATGGCCAATGACGGCGGTGAGGCTAAGGCCGACACTACTGCCAAGGCTGCTGAGCCTGCTGCAGAACCCGCTGAGGCTAAGGCTGACACAGCCAAGGCTGCTGCAAAGTTCCAGGTGAAGAACGAGAAGGACAAGGCTGGTGTTGCTGGCAACACTGAGGCTGAGATGGCTGAGGCTAAGAAGCAGCACCCGCTGCTCGCTATGCTCCAGACTACTGGCAACGGTTCGCTCTCACTCGTCGGTTATGCTAACGTTCGCGATACCGCTGAGATCGATAAGATTATATATTCTGAACTGGCTAAGCAGGTAATCCCCTCTGACTGTAAACTCCTTTGGAGTGCAAAGCCTGAGGATGGCCTGACCCAGAAGAATATCTACGGTCTCTATGCTATTAAGGTGACCAACTCTTCAGGTCGTGCTCCGCTCGAAGGCGACGTGGTGACCGATGCAAGCGACCAGTTCAACCATCTCGATGGTTCTCCTGAGGTTTCGATGTCGATGAACACCGATGGTGCACGCCGTTGGGCTGCCCTGACCAAGGCTAACGTTGGTAAGGCTATTGCCATCGTCCTTGACGGTGTTGTTTATTCGGCTCCTCGTGTAAACGGTGAGATCGATGGTGGACAGTCGTCTATTTCTGGTAACTTTACCATTGAAGATACTAAGGACTTGGCTAACACCTTAAAATCCGGACGTATGCCTGCGCCCGCACGTATTGTGCAGGAAGAGGTTGTAGGTCCTACTCTTGGTGCTCAGTCAATTCAGCAGGGTGTTGTTTCGTTCATCATCGCCTTCGTGCTCTTGATGATCTACATGCTCCTGATGTATAACCTGATTCCTGGTATGATGGCTAACCTTGCCCTGCTCGTGAACATCTTCTTCACGCTGGGTATTCTGACTTCCTTCCAGGCTGCTCTGACAATGTCGGGTATTGCCGGTATGGTACTGTCATTGGGTACTGCCGTTGATGCTAACGTGCTTATCTACGAGCGCATCAAGGAAGAACTCCGCGGTGGTAAGCGCATCAAGCAGGCTGTTGCTGCCGGTTACGATAACGCCTTCTCGGCTATCTTCGACTCTAACTTGACGTCAATCATCACTGGTGTCATCCTCTACCTCTTCGGTACAGGTCCCATCCGTGGTTTTGCTACGACCTGGATCATCGGTATCGTCTGCTCATTCTTCACAGCAGTGTTCCTGACCCGTCTGGTCTATGAGCATCAGATGAACAAGGATCGTTGGCTCGGTCTGACCTTCAGCACTCCTATCTCTAAGGATCTCATGCAGAACACGAAGTTCCGCTTCATGTCTGCTTGGAAGACCACTCGTTGGGTTGTTTGTGCCGCTATCGTCGTGTTTGCTATCAGCCTTGCTACTATGGGACTGAGCCGCAGTATCGACTTCACTGGTGGTCGCAACTATGTCATCCAGTTCGAGAATCCTGTTGAGCCTGAGCAGGTTCGTGGCGTACTTTCTGAGACCTTCCCCGGTTGCAACACAAGTGCTCTGGCTCTGGGTACTGACAACAGAACCATCCGTATGTCTACCAACTATAAGATTGAGTCGAACAGTCCCACTGTTGACGATGAGGCTGAGGCTATGCTCTATCAGGGATTGAAGAAGGCTGGTCTCGTAAGCCAGGCTGACGTGGCTTCGTTCAAGAATCCTGACATTCGTGAGGGTGGTTCAATCATCAGTTCTACAAAGGTGGGTCCGTCGATTGCTAAGAACATCACTCACGGAGCATTCATCAGCGTATTCATCGCTCTGATTGCTATCTTCCTCTACATCCTGCTGCGTTTCCGCAACGTTGCATTCTCAGTTGGTTCTACCGTTGCTCTGGTATTCGACGCATTGACCGTTATCGGTCTGTTCTCACTCCTGCAGCACGTTATGCCGTTCTCACTCGAGGTCGACCAGACATTCATTGGTGCTGTGCTGACGGTGATCGGTTATTCTATCAACGATAAGGTGGTGGTATTCGACCGTATCCGTGAGAATTTGCGTCTGCACCCGAAACAGGACATTCAGAAGGTGTTCAACGACTCTATCAACCAGACGTTGGCTCGTACCATTAACACCTCACTTTCTACCTTGATCGTGTTGCTCTGCATCCTGTTCATTGGTGGTAGTTCAATTAAGGGCTTCGCATTTGCTATGACCCTCGGTGTTATCTTCGGTACACTTTCTTCTATCTTCATTGCTTCGCCTATCGCTTACAGCGTGATGGGTCGTAAGATCAAGGAAGACGTTGAAGAGGCTTAATTTCTGATGTAGAGAATTTATTGAATCAATCGCGCACAAGCGCGTATATATAAAAGAGGTGGACTTCCTTAATGGTTGTCCACCTCTTTCGTTGTAAGGTGCGAAGTTATTGTTCTTGCTTAATAATCTTTCTTGTGTTTATCTCTTTTTTATTGGAATCAGGCGATAGGATTTCTCGTACTGCATTTCTCTATTTCAGTTTGACGAATACGGGGTAGTGGTCGGAAGGCAGACGACGATGGAAACTGCGGAAGGAGATTTCCTGAGGGGCATCGGAGGCTTTCCGTTCTTCAGCCGTCATATTGGGCGACCAATAACTATTTGTGAGCACTCCGTAGGCTTCCACTTGAGTTGAAGGCGAGACAAAGACATGATCGATGCGGCTCTTCGTGAACAGATTGCTTTGGAAACTGTTGAAAGTACCGTTCTCGGCAAATCGAATACGGGCGGCAGTGTAACTATCCTTCAATACTCCCGATTCAGTGAAGATTCTATAAATCTCATTGTCTTGGTCGACGTTGAAGTCACCAGTGAGAATCACTTGTCCCCCTTTGGCAATCTCCTTGATGCGCTGAACAACCAGTTTGGCGGCCTCGCGACGTGCTGTGGTACCTACATGGTCCATATGCAGATTGAAATAGAAGAACTTCTTTTTGGTCTTGAGGTTCTTGAATTTTCCCCACGTGCAGATTCTGATGCATGCAGCATCCCAACCCAGTCCGGGCTTCTCTGGGTTCTCGCTCAGCCAGAAATGACCTTCATCGAGTAGTTTCACGCGATCTTTCTTATAGAAGATTGCTGCATATTCGCCGGCTTCCTTGCCATCGTCGCGACCCACTCCGATATAAGAGTAATTGTCGAGCCTTTGCATCAGATCCAGAAGTTGTGGATGAAGCACTTCCTGAGCACCGAATATATCGGGCGACATGAAATTCACTTGGTCGCAAATCACCTGACACCGCTTCGGCCAGTAATCTCCACGCAGGCTGTCGTCGGCATTCTTATAACGGATATTATACGATCCAACGAGCATCTGCTGGGCTGATGCTGTCAGGAGAAACACAAAGAGTAGGGCAAAGCCCATTGCGATTCTTTTCTTCATTGTTTTCTTGGTTTTTAGTTCTTATGGTTTTGCAAATATAGTGAATTTTTCCGATTCTTCGTTTCTTGTCTTGATAATTTTCCGAAATATTTTGGTCTTACATATTTTTTCATTATATTTGCATCGAAAATCTATACCGTAACATTAAATCTTTTAAAATGTAATCCCATGAAATTACCATTTGCTGAATCTTGGAAAATCAAGATGGTTGAGCCCATCCGCATGTCTACGCGCGAAGAGCGCGAACAGTGGCTCAAAGAAGCCCACTACAACGTATTTCAACTGAAGGCCGAACAAGTCTATATCGATTTGCTGACCGATTCCGGAACTGGTGCTATGAGTGATCGCCAGTGGTCGGCTCTGATGCTTGGTGACGAGAGTTATGCTGGCGCCACCTCGTTCTACAAACTGGAAGAAGTCATCAAGCGCCTCTTCGGAATGTCCTATGTTATTCCCACCCATCAGGGTCGAGCCGCAGAGAATGTACTCTTCTCCTACTTGGTGAAGGAAGGTAACGTGATTCCTGGCAATGCCCATTTCGATACGACGAAAGGCCATATCGAAAGTCGTCATGCGAAGGCTATCGACGTCACTACTGACGATGCGCGCCACACCCAACTCGAAGTTCCATTCAAGGGAAATGTTTCGCTCGAAAAACTCGAGAAAGTTCTTAGCGAGAACGAAGGAAATGTACCTTTCATGGTGCTCACAGTAACGAATAATACTGTTGGAGGCCAGCCTGTTTCTATGCAAAACATCCGCGAAACCTGTGAACTCTGTCACCGTTATGGAGTGCCCGTAGTGATGGACTCTGCCCGATTTGCAGAAAATGCCTACTTCATTAAGACGCGCGAGGAAGGTTATGCCGACAAGACAATCAAGGAAATCACACGTGAGATGTATTCCTATGTTGATGCCATGACGATGTCGGCAAAGAAGGATGGAATCGTAAATATGGGCGGTTTCATCGGCCTTAAGAACAAGGAATGGTACGAAGGTGCTAAACTTTTCTGCATTCCTTTCGAGGGCTACGTTACTTATGGCGGCATGAATGGTCGCGATATGAATGCACTGGCTGTTGGTCTCGATGAGAACACGGAGTTTGATATGCTCCACACGCGCATTCATCAGGTTGCCTATCTGGCTTCGTTGCTCGATGAGTATGGTATTCCCTATCAGCGCCCAGCAGGTGGACACGCTATTTTTGTTGATGGAGATGCAGTGCTTACGCAGGTGCCGAAAGAAGAATTCCCTGCTCAGACGCTTACCTGTGAACTTTATCTCGAAGCAGGCATTCGAGCCTGTGAGATTGGCTATATGCTTGCTGACCGCGATCCTGAAACGCGTGAAAACCGCTTTGGAGGACTTGACCTTGTGCGCCTTTGCATCCCGCGCCGCGTTTATACCGATAACCACATGCGCGTCATTGCAGCCGCTATGAAGAATGTCTACGATCGTCGTCAGGAAATCAAGCGTGGTGTTGCCATTGAGTGGGAAGCCCCGCTCATGCGCCATTTCACCGTACAACTTCGTCGTTTGTAATCTTTTTGACTCGGTTTCCTGCCTTTGTTGGCAGGAGAATATTTCACGATTGCAACGTACTGATTATCAGTGCGTTGCAATTTTGGTTTCTTTCGGAAAGTAAAAGGTGTCCTTTAGACTGTATAAAGCAATGCTTTTGACCATGTAAAGGTATCCTCTGTATATATATAAAGATGTCCTTTCTAGGGTAGAAAGGTATCCTCTGTATAGTCTAAAGGTATGCTTTATATACATATAAAGATATGCTCTCTATCATCAGGAGATATGCTTTCTTTGGTCGGGAGCATATCTTTGTTTATTCGGAAGGATTGCTCCACATAATCGGGAGGATGTTTTTGCTAAAAAAGGGCAAATAGTCCCGATGAAATGGGCGATTTTTGAAGAAAAGAGTAGGGTACGCCCTGATTTGGAAATCAGAAATCAGCAGGAGCGGAGAGTTGCATAAGTTCACCAGTTTCGGGGTGACGGAAGGTGATACTTTCAGCATGTAGATAGAGTCGGGGTGCCTGCTTGCTACCATAAAGTTGATCACCAAGAATAGGATTGTCAAGACCTCGCTCGTGGGCACAGTGTACACGAAGTTGATGGGTGCGACCAGTTTGGGGATATAGTGCCACTCGGGCGTGACCATTTGAGTTACCTAAAAATTCCACCTGAGTCACAGCAACTTTCCCATGTTCTTCGTCTACACTCTGATAGGGGCGGTTCAAAGGGTCGGCATAGAGTGGAAGTTCGATGGTCTTCAGCAGTTTTCTGATGCATTTTGGGGTCGCATTTCCTTTGTTTTCCGAAATCAATTCGCTATTCGCTGATATGTCTATTCCGTTTTCTGAAGAAGTATTTTCATAAATTTCTTCATCAATACTGTGTTCCAGCAATGCCACATAGCGCTTTTTGATTTCGTGATTCATGAACTGCCGCTGCAGTTCTCGATGGGCTTTTCGGGTCTTTGCGACAAGCAGCAAACCACTTGTAGGTTGATCAAGGCGATGAGCAATCAGTGGCGAATCTGTGTCTGGGTAGCGGCGGCGCATGATACTCCACACGGAATAGTGCTCAGAAATTCCAGGAGCACTGAGCAATCCAGCGGGTTTGTTGACTACGACGAGCGTTTCGTCTTCATAGATGATGAGCAGTTCTGTCTCTTTCTTCGCGTCAGAATGGGCATTCTCGTTATGTGTAGAGTTTCCTCCGCCAAGTCCTTTGTCCACGTTCTTTACACCCAGCATCCAACGGAGAATGGGCAGGCATTTGCCTCTGCAGGCAGGATAGAATTGTCCGTTGTGGCGAATTTCAACTTTTGGTGACGGACCAATCCAGAACATTGCCATTTGTAATGGCTTCAAACCATTCTGAAAAGCATACTGTAGCAACTTTGGCTCGCAACATTCGCCTGCTCCTGCGGGTGGAATTTTCAGAGATGTTTCCTTGAAAATGTCGATGAGATCGCGCTTTTTTCCCTCATAGTTGAGCATTACAAACTGTTCAAACAGCCAGTTCTGCAGTTCGTCTGACCGTTTGCGTCGTTCAACTTTCAGTACTCGGATGGGCTGCTCGTAGGTTTCTGAAATAGCCTTCAACTCTTCAATGCGTGCAGTATGAAATTTCTTCCTTCGGCGGAGTTCTGCTTTCTGGAACTGACTCTCACGAATGAGTTCTGCTTCCATTTCGTTGTTGATAGTTCCATTTTCGCGAATGTTTTTGCGCCTTTCGCGCGCCTCATTATTAACTTGCCGCATGGAATCCAACTCAGTAGTTGCTTCAGATTCTGCCAGTTCCAACGCTTTCAGAGCAGAGAGTCGTTCGGCTTGACTTTCAAGTCGTTCCACCTCGTGATTGATGGCAGTAATCTTGGCCTCGTAACGCTTGAAGTGACCATCTGGTTGCAAATAGTCGAACACGGCAGGCACAAATCCCGGCCAATCGCTCTTGCTGCCAATTTGGCCCGAATAGGCGATCAAATAATAAAGTTGCGAATCTTTCTCCACAATGAGCACACCGAACATTTTTCCTTCTGTCTCGTCTTGCATGAGCGACTGAATCATGGGCATAGCCTGTTCGATAGCCTCAACGCACACAGGGTGAGGCTCATAGAAGAACGGATCGTTCATTTCTGTGGGCCAAGGCCTTAAAGTGTTGAGTGGATGGAGAATAGATGTCGGCATCGGATTATAATTTCTGGCAAAATTACAAAAAAATCTTCTTTTTCAATCAGCATCTACAATCTTTTTGTTACCTTTGCAGCCGAAATCAAAACGAATAAAGAAAATGGCTAAAACCGCTGCAAGAATTTGGCGTGAATCGCGTGACTACGTGATGATTACCATCGCAATGCTCAGTTACTGTCTGGGTTGGTCAGTGTTTCTTTTGCCCAACACCATTACCACAGGTGGTGTGGCAGGTATCTCCTCCATTCTGGAGTGGAGCCCGTTGCACATTCCTGCTCAGGTGAGTTACTTCGTGATTAATGCGGCCTTGCTACTGGTGGCGCTGAAGATTCTGGGCTGGAAGTTCTGCGTGAAGACCATCTATGCCGTAACCGTACTGACCACATCGCTTTCGCTGGTGCGCGACTGGGCAATGGGAATGCAGTTGCTTCATGACGAACCGTTTATGGCCGCTATCATCGGTTCAGTGTTCTGTGGATCAGGCGTGGGACTTGGTCTGGCCTATCACGGCTCTACAGGTGGAACCGACATTATCGCAGCCATCATCAACAAGTATCGCGACATTTCGCTCGGACGTGTCATCCTGATTTGTGATGTGATCATTATTTCAAGTTCCTATCTCGTATTGAAAGACTGGGAACGAGTCATTTATGGTTATGTGGTGCTTTGGGTGACGGCGTTCTGTATTGATCAGGTGGTGAATTCGATGCGCCGATCTGTTCAGTTCTTCATCATCAGCGACCAGTATGAGGAGATTGCGACCCGTATCAACAATGATCCTCATCGTGGTTGCACAGTCATTGATGCTCACGGTTTCTATTCAGGTAAGGAAGTGAAGATGCTGTTTGTGCTGGCAAAGCGTCGTGAAAGTGCAAAGATATTCCAACTCATCAATGACATTGATCCCACAGCATTCGTTTCACAGAGTGCAGTTATTGGTGTCTATGGTGAAGGTTTTGACCGGTTCAAGGTGAAGCATCATGCGCCAAAACCCATCAAATAAGTTAATTGTAGAGAAAGAAAAAGAAGGAGGGTACTCACTATGAGCACCCTCCTTTATTGATATTACGAACGAACTTGGTCTTATAGGTCAGCATACTTATAACCCCAGATGGTGACACCTGTTGCGCTTCTCAAAGCAGTGAAGCAAGGTGCTTTCTCATTCTTGGGCTCTAAGGTCTGCTCTACCATCACACCTTTATATTCTTCTCCAATATTGATGTTGATGTAGCAAGTTCCTTCTGTTATAGACCACTTTCCAGTATACTTACCCGAGATAGTTCCATCGGTGTTCAGAACGATTTCAACAGGCGAAGCATAAGCCTTTGTCAGGTGGTCGAGTTTGTAATTGTGTACCAGCAGTTTGTACTTGCCAGGAATCTTGTCTGTGGCAATCTTCTGCTTCTTAGCGATGTGAGAATTCTTCAGTTTTTCGCCAGTATATTCAAATGGAGAAGCAACTAACCAGCCTTCCTCGTTTTGATATACTTGGTGAACACGTACCTGATGAGCCTCACCCCAATTCTGGAAACGGGTGTGATAGACGAGATAGGTGCGTCCGTCCTCAGCATCAATAATGCTATTGTGGCCTTGTGAACGCTCGCCATAGTTACCAACTGCCTGATTGCCCCATTCACTATAAGCACCGAAGATGTTTACACCTCTGTTGCCATCGTTCTCTTTGGGACCAAAGTTGAGCAGATAACTGCTGTAGACGGCAGGAGAATTCTTGCTGTCGTAGTAAGGACCGTCGGGTTTCTCCGAGCGGAACACGCGCATCTGATAGCCACCATAGTTATAATCGCTGGCGTTTCCACCTACTGCAAGACCACCATTCGTTACGAAGAGGAAGTAGTAGTTACCGATGTGTTCGATGTAAGAAGCCTCACCCGATGCATAGAAACCACCAGCAACCCTCTTTCCGAAGTATGGATCGATGGTCACAGCATCGCCGCTACCCGTAAGAGTATAGGTTACGTCATAGTCGCGCAGACCAGTATTCTCATCGAGTTCGAGCATCCAGATACCACCGCTCCATGAGCCGTAGGACATCCACAGTTTGCCGTCTTCATCATAGAATACGCATGGGTCGATACAGTTTGGATAGCGACTACCCCATCTGTTTCCAACAGCATATCTGCTCGGCAGCGTAGACTGCGAACCCAATACAATCTCCAGGTCGGTATCCTTATAGGCAGTACCAGTATGGAATCCGCTCATGACAATAGGAGCCTGATAGCGATAGGGACCAGAAATCTTGTCGGCTGTCAGCAGGATGATGCTAGAATACCAGTTGTCACCATTGATGCTAAGGTACATGCACCACTTCTGCATTGCCTTGTTGTAGATAACATCCGGAGCCCACATATTTCCATCGACATTATAGCCAGAGTTACCGCGCTTCGACCAAGCAAAAGCATTGAAGTTGAACTCAATCTCTGAGCCACCCTTCTTGAACTTCGTCACCTGAGGAGTCGTGAATGCCTGTGAGTTGGCAGCATTGGTGCTATTGGCTGTCTGCCAAGCAGCAGTAAATGATACCCACGACATCATATTGGTTGAATGAGCAGAAGCGCGATGCGAACCGAAGATGTAATAGGTGCTGCTTGCCGGATCCCAAACAATGCTGGGATCATGAACACTGACTCGTTTCAGGGCATCAGGACCTTCGGTCTGCTCCTCTTCATCATCAGCATCG
Source organism: Prevotella sp. (assembly GCA_024697645.1). Classification (GTDB taxonomy): domain Bacteria; phylum Bacteroidota; class Bacteroidia; order Bacteroidales; family Bacteroidaceae; genus Prevotella. The sequence goes on along the minus strand of JAILFH010000007.1, from coordinate 23,315 downwards.
TCTTCTTTTTCCTCGGCTGCCGTTGTGAAGGAAACGTTACTTGAATATTTCACTTCGTTGCTTGTCTGTACGAATGCACGTACGTGGTAAGTTGTTGAAGCAGTCAGGCCACTGATGGTCAACGACATGTTAGCAGAAGAAGCAGTTATCTTCGAATCGTTGATGGTCGGATTGGCAGATGTACCATAGCAGAAACCGCGATTGGTGATTGCTGATCCTGTGGCAGTAGCCGAAACCTTGGCAGATGAAGAAGTGATGTCCGATACAGTAGGAGTCGAGACAGCGAGGGAACTTGAAGAACCTCCGCCGTCATCATCGCTATCGCTGCTACAGGCAACAATCAGCAATGACATGCTCAGCAAGAGGAAAAATTTCGATAAATACTTCATAGTTTTCTAAATGTAGAATATAAAATTGCCTGCGGACACAGTGTTAACGGTCCGCAGGCAATTTATTGAAATGAATGATTACTCGAAGATCAGGTGGTTACCATCGATTGTGAAGCGGAAGAAGAGATCCGATCCGTCGATAGGACTAATTCCGATATAATCCTGTGTATAGGTATTACCATCGTTGCCTACGATGACGCACTTGACATCAGCCGAGCCGTCATTGTTGGTCACTGATACGGTTACCATAGCCTCATCCATTGCAGCAAGCCATGCAGCCCAGTCAGACTGAGAGCAAGTTGCTGTGCAAGCAGCGTAACTGTCACCCCAACCATAGTTGTCGGCACGCAGAACAGCATACTCAGTGTTGTCCTCACGAGTAAGAACTACCAGGAAGTTGTTCCAGTTGTTGTTACCACTTGTGAAGTTCTTGATGCGTGTAGAATAGGTCTTACCTACAGGAACATTGATCATATCAGAGTGCTCAGCCCAGAAGGCAGAAGAGTTGTCCTCTGCACCAATAACCTGATCAAATTCCAGGTGGCATCCGTCAACTGTGAAGTGGAAGTAGAAGTCCTCAGGATCTACGGTGTTGATACCAACATATTCCTGTGTGTAGGTTACGCCGTCAGTACCTGCGATTACAGCCTTGACGTCAGCAGTTCCGTCGCCATTGTTGGTCACGTAGGTAGTTACCTTAGCACCGTCAACAGCAGCGAGCCATGCAGCCCAGTCAGTCTGAGAGCAGGTAGCAGTGCAAGCAGCATAGCCATCACCCCAACCATAGTTGTCGGCGCGGAGAACAGCATACTCAGTAGCATCCTGCTTGGTGAGAACTACCAGGAAGTTGTTCCAGTTGTTAGCACCACTTGAGTAGTTGGTGAATGTGCTGACGAAGGTCTCGCCTGGGTTCACCTTAATATTGTCAGAGTGGGCACCCCAGAATGCGGTAGAGTTGTCAGTAGCACCAATGCTGGTGTACATCTTGTCAACTACCTCAAATGTGGTGTAACCAATCACGGGCGTGCTGCAGTTCTCTCCTTTGTAGGTCTTGTTGTAGACAGCAACGAGAGTCTTTGTGCCAAGTTCGTCGGTGTTAGGAATAGCCTCGAAGGTCAGTTCGTCAACGCCAACAGTCTTTGTGATGGCCTGTTCGAACTCAACAACAGCAGTTACATTGGCAAGAGCAGTTGTGAGGTCAGTGCCCTGGAGCAACTTACGGGGAACACCCTTCAGCGACAGTGATACAGGCTGCTTGTCCTCAGCATCGGTGCAACCACCGATAGGCTCGACGTTGGTAGCCAAGAAGTTAATATAAGAACCCTCGACAACCATGAATGCACGGATAGTGGTATTCGATGCATCTGCATTGAGGTTAGGAAGTGTAGAAGTCTGTGTATAAGTCTTCGTTACAGTTCCATTGGTCATCTTGACAACGAGACCGTCAGTAGTGCGGTCGATAGTCAGAGTCACCTTACCACCAAGTTTCTCAACACCAGGATCTGTGTCGGTCTCGAAAGTCAGGTTACTTGAAACGAGGCTACGATCGATATAGTCACCCCACTCAGAGTTTCCGCTGGGCTGATTGTCGAAACGAATAGCGCCATACTCCTTGTAGTTAGCAGCACCGCGATCCTCGTCATTGCAGAGGATGAGTGCGAAGTTCTTATAAGTATTCGTTGCAGCAGGATTGATGTTCAGATTGAACTGAGCGTTCCAAACCTGACCAGCAGGAATCTGATAGTACTTAGAGAAGTCTGCCCACCAACCACTGCTGTAGTCAGTTTTACCAATGGTATAGACATCTTCCATCATGCCTTCTAATTCTTCCTCACCACCGGTATTTGCATTCTTGATAGAGTCAATCATTGCCGAGCGCCAGTCAGGAGAGTCAATGCCGTACAAGTCGCCACCTTCACAACTGGTCAGAACCAGCAGACCAAGAGCAGCAGCACAGAATACGGATGCTAATTTATTTAGATATCTCATAATCTTTTGTATTTTTGAATTTTCAATTTTTCAATTCCTTGCATTTGCTTAGAGGTTGACAACAGGGTGAACTGTCCAACCCTTCTGCTGGAAGTAACTTGCATTGCTTGTACTACCGTTAGCAGAGTTTCCAACGAGGTTCGGGTTGTCGTTCAGTGTTCCTTGATAGATAGGCAGGAACTCATGACCTGGAATCCAAGTGTCAAAAGAACTCTTGCTGCATGCACCATAGGAAACAGCATCCTTCGGAGTGAACTGGATAGCACCACTCTCGTAGTCAGCCTTTGTCCAGAAGTTGACGGCTGCATGATCCTTAATCTGCTGCAGACGGTCAGCACTATAGAAGAATCCCCAACGGATGAGGTCCAAACCACGACCGAACTCGCAACCGAACTCCTTCGGACGCTCAACGTTTGCAATCTGCTCGAACAGTTTGTCCTTAGTGTTGAAGTCAGAAAGTTTCAGGTCGGCCAGTTCAGCACGGTTACGTACTTCGTTGATCCAGTTGATAGCCTGCTGTGTAGGACCATTCACCTCGTTCTCGCACTCAGCAGCGCGAAGCAGTACGTCAGAATAACGCATCATGCGGAGGTTGATACCATCGTGCAAACCTGTAACCACCTTGTCATAAAGACCAGTGCGGAGGTTAGTCCACTTTGCAATTGGGAGACCACCATAGTTGTTGTTTGTTACAACGAAGTTGTCGTTTGACATAGCGGTTGTATAGCAAACATTACCAAACTCAAAGCCTTCCCAGTCAGCCTCATAAGTACCGATTGTCCAGTAGAGACGCGGGTCGAGTTTGCCACTGGTAGTGCGCTCCTTCTTAAACAGGTTGTAGAGCCAGGGAGAAGCAGAAAGGTCAGCCCATCCACCGAAGTCGCCAGGACCGAAGTTACTCTCGATGGCAGAACCCTGAGTGGCATTTGCACTGGTGTTGACAGGAGTCCACTCGTCGTCGGTACCCTGAGTTCCATAGTCAAGGAACTGTACCTCGAAGAGGCTCTCGTCGTTGTTCTCATAGGCAGAACCCTCACGGAAGTTATCACCAAAGTTCTTCATCAGTTTGTATGTACCATACTGACCACCGATGATAGCCTTCAGGACTGCAAGAGCATCGCTATACTTGTGGCGAACCATCAGAGTGCGTGCATAGTAACCGGCAGCAGCACCGCTGGTAGCACGTCCTTTAGCCCATTCACCACCTTCATCCTTTGTGGGAAGCAGTGTCATGGCTTCAGCAAAGTCAGCCTCAACCTGATCAAGAACGCGATCGTACTGGGCGTTCTCATCGGCGTCGCCTTCTACTACATTGGCAGCATAGAGTCCATCAAGTGAAGAATAAGCAGAATAGTCTGTAATCAGCGGTGGGTTCTGATAGTAACCAACCAGATTATAGTAGGACAGACCGCGAATGAAGAGAACCTGTCCCTTAATTCTCTGCATCTGTGTGCTAAGTTCAGCATTATTCTCACCGCAACGTGAAAGAACAAAGTTACAAACGTTGATGGTATAATACCACTCACGCCAAGACCACTGACCAATTTCGTCAGTGAAAGGCTCATTCAGATCATCGAAAGGCATGTACCAGACCTGTGAGGAATTCCAAACCTCATCACCGCGGCAAACGTCGATGTTGTAACCAACACGAGCATAAGAACCCTCCATACGGATGTGGTTGTAAGCGGCAATAACGCCTTCCTCCAAATCAGCAGCAGTCTGACCATAAGTACCCGTTGTCTGCTGGTTGGGATTAACCAGTTCCAACTTGTCTTCGCACGATGTCATCGTGCCAAGGCCCAACAAAAGGGCAAGTGAAATTTTATATAGTTTCATAATTCTTAAATCCTTGAATTTTCAATTTTCCAATTCTTCCATCCTTTAGAACGAGAAGAGAATACCACCCATGAAACTGCGTGCACTTGGGAACGAACAGAAGTTGTAACCCGGAGTGAATGTTCCACCTGCATAGTCAACGTTGTAGCCATGATAGCCAGTGAACGTGTAGAGATTCTGAGCAGAAACATAAGCGCGAACGCCGCTAACAATGCCTCCGAACCACTTGTCGGGGAAGTTGTAGCCGATTTCTACGTTAGCAATCTTCCAATAAGCAGCATTCTGGATCTTGCGATCGCTGAAGAGGTCGTTCCAGGCCAGAGATGCATTATTAGAATAATAGGTACGCGGAACAGAGGAGAGATAAGTCAGACCGTCCTCAGACCAGCGGTTTGCATCGAGCATGCCCACTTCCTTGTTACCAGGACCGTAGCATGAATTCAGACTATTGTAGATGTCGTCAGAAACATGATAGTTCAGAGCACCGAATGTAGAGATACTCATATCGAAGTTCTTGTACTCCAGGTGTGCGCTCAAACCAAAGTTGATCTTTGGCAGACCGCTGCCGAGGACTACCTGGTCGTCAGCGTTGATGACACCATCGCCGTTCATGTCCTTATAGAGGCAGTCACCAACATTGACACCGTCTTGATAAGCAGTGTTGTCAGGATTGATGCCCTTTGAGTATTCGTTCTTGGCATCAATGTCAGCCTGAGTGCGGGCGATTCCCTCGTAAACCCATCCGTAGAACTGACCAATTTCCTGGCCAACGTATGTGGCATATGCGCCAGTGATGTAAGAATCTGTACCGAAACCAAGTGAGGTAACCTTGTTCTTCAAGGTGCTCAGGTTAGCGCTAATCTCGTGCTTCAGAGCGTGGTCGCGGTTGCGATAGGTCAGACCGAATTCAAAACCGCTGTTCTCCATTGAGGCAGCGTTCATGGTTACGCTTGTGTTAGCCACACCTGCATTGGCAGGAACGGGAACACCATAAAGCAGATCCTCAGATGTGTTCTTATACCACTCAGCAGTGAACTCAATACGGTTGTTGAACATTGCAACGTCGATACCTACGTTGGCAGTCTTCTTCTTCTCCCAAGCGATGTTCTCGTTCACATAGGTGCTAACGGCAGAACCTGTTACGGCTGCATTACCGAAACTATAGGTCATGTTGTTACGCATCATGGTTGCCTGGTACTGGTATTCACCGATGTTCTCATTACCAAGAACACCATAACTACCACGAACCTTGAACATGTTAACTACGTTAGGATTGAACGGGAAGAACTTTTCCTTGTCGAAACGCCAACCTAAAGAAACTGATGGGAATGTGCCCCAGCGGATAGACTTTGTCAGACGTGAACTACCGTCACGACGTACAATAGCAGAGAGCAGATACTTTCCATCGTAGTCATAGTTCAGACGAGCGATGTAAGAAGTCAGAGCGTGCTTGTACTCATAAGAAGAAGCATCGCGGCTACCTACGGCATTCTGCAACTGCAGGAAGTAAGGCTCAGAGAAGTTCACACCCCAAGCGTTGAGTTCGTGAGTGTTTTCTTCCTCATAAGTCTGACCAACCACGAGGTTTGCGTGGTGCAGACCGAATGTGCCGTCATAAGTCAGCGTGTTCTCAATCAGAGCATCTGAATAGGTGCGATGATTCTGTGTCAGTTTTTCATTACTCTTGTCGAGGTAAACACGGTTACTCTGAATCCATGCAGAAACCCAAGTCTTATCCTTAGCGTGTGTCTTGCTGTAAGACAGGTTAATCTTATAGTTCAGTTTGTGATTATCGTTCTTCAGACCGAGCATGTCGAGCAGGTCTACGTCAGCAGAACCTGTACCAACGAAGCGGTCAACGATGGTGTTACGAGTCAGCAGGTTGTTTACCAACAGGGGGTTAGAAGCAGAGATATCACCATGAACGTTGTCATAGTAAACACCATAGCCATAAGCATCGTAGTTGTAACTGCTTGCAGAACCTACTTTGTCGTCGAGTACCCAAGTACCCTCGTCGTAAGCCTTGATGGTGGGCTGCATCAGCAGAGTACCACGCAATACGTTGGTAACGTCACCATAAAGACCCTGTACATACTCAGAAGCATTCGACAGACCCATACCATCCTGGTTAGAGTGTGAGAATACGAGGCTTGTGCGGAACTTCACGAACTTCACGTCCATTGTGTTGTTCACACGTGCGGTGAAACGCTCGTAGTTAGGACCAGCACCCTCAAGAGTACCCTTCTGATTGAAGTAGTCGAGGCCGATGTTATAAGTGTTGTGAGCACCACCGCCACTCAGGTTCACGTTGTGGTTCTGGCGGATACCAGTCTTGAACACTTCGTTGAACCAGTCGGTGTCAGTGCCATCCTGGAACTGATATCTTCCAGTCTCGGCATTCAGGCTGTAACCACCTGCCAAAGGAGTATTGGAATTCAGGCAAGCCTGACCCAGATACTGGCTGTACTGGTCGGCGTTCATCACGTCGTATACACCCTTAGAGATAAGGTCAACACCGAAACTGCCCTTATAGTCGAGTTTCAGAGGCTGGTCTTTCTTACCGCCCTTGGTTGTGATGATAACCACACCATTAGCAGCACGAGAACCGTAGATAGCACCTGCCGATGCATCCTTCAGCACCTGAATGGTCTCAATGTCGTTAGGAGAGAAGTCGCGGATTGTTGTACCCATGGGAACACCGTCGATAACGTACAGAGGAGCAGTGCTACCGAACGAACCGATACCACGAATACGCACTGTCGGGTCTGCACCAGGCTGACCGTCAGAGGTAATCTGCACACCAGCAACCTTACCTTCGAGCATGGTTGAGATGTTAGAGTTAGATACACGCTTCAGTTCTTCGGCATTTACAACAGAAACCGAACCAGTCAGGTCGGCCTTCTTCTGTGTACCGTAACCGATTACAACCACCTGCTCAAGCGTCTGATCGTCAGCCTGCATAGTGATGGCTTCAATCAGAGCGCGACCGTTAACAGCGATCTCCAGATCCTTGAAGCCGACATAACTCACTACCAGAGTTCCATTAGCCGGAGCCTCCAACTGGAAATTACCGTCCAAGTCGGTAACAACGCCACCCGTTGAGTCTTTCACTCTAACGGTTGCACCAATAAGTGGTTCACCGTACTGGTCAATGACCTGGCCACTCACTTTGATGGTCTGCTGCTGCGTTACTGATGCCAGAGCGGGGGCCGGACAGAATGCGAGGCCTCCAATGACACCAGAAAGGAGCATCATAGAGAATAATACTTTTTTTCTCATCGTTAATAGTGTTTAAAATTTAGAAAATGTTATATTAGTTATGATAGTTTTTGCCGCAAACGTTTTAGAACTTTCCAAGGTGTATACTAACTTTCGGGGTGTCTAGGAACTTTCGGGGGATTCTGTTAGTGTCTTGAAGCGTGTAGAATCTCTGTGAAACATCTTAAAGGGGCATCTGGTACTTCTTGGGCATCTTCAAGGTTAGGCTTCGTCTTTTGATTGTTCAATTTACACTTATCGGCGCTGCAAAGTTAATCAATTTTAATTAAACGACAAAGTGTTTTGCATACAAATACTTGATTTAAGTCAAGATTTAACATAAATAAACAAAGGACAAGCCCATTTTTTTGAACTTGTCCTTTGCATTTTGGTATTCATCTATATAAATAAGGTGTAAACCTCATTTACCGATGAATTCAGTTTTTTACTTCAGTTTGGCGTAACCATACTTGCTGTCTTCGCCGAGTTCTTCCTCGATGCGGATGAGTTGGTTGTACTTAGCCATACGGTCGGTGCGGCTCAGCGAACCAGTCTTAATCTGACCAGAGTTGGTAGCAACTGCGATGTCAGCAATTGTGGTGTCCTCGGTCTCGCCCGAACGATGAGAAGTAACGGTTGTGTAGCCGTGACGATGTGCCATCTCGATAGCCTCGAGAGTCTCTGTCAGCGAACCAATCTGGTTCACCTTGATCAGGATTGAGTTACCAGCACCCATCTTGATACCCTTCTCCAGGAACTTGGTGTTAGTTACGAACAGGTCGTCACCAACGAGTTGGCAGCGGTCGCCGATGCGGTCGGTGAGTTTCACCCAGTTGTCCCAGTCGTTCTCGTCGAGACCGTCCTCGATAGAGTCGATAGGATACTTCGTGATGAGTTGCTCCAGATAGTCAATCTGCTCCTCAGCAGAGAGTTTCTTGCCGTTAGGATCCTTCTTGGCACCATTCTTCAACTGACGATAGTCGTAGAACCACTCGCCATTCTCCTGTACTGCAAACTCAGAAGCAGCGCAGTCCATAGCGATCTTCACGTCCTTACCCGGCTCGTAGCCAGCCTTCTTGATAGCCTCAACGATCGTGTCAAGAGCGTCCTCGATACCATCGAAGTTAGGAGCGTAACCACCCTCGTCACCAACAGCGGTAGAAAGGCCACGGGCCTTCAGCAACTTGGCAAGATTGTGGAATACCTCAGCACCCATGCGGATGGCTTCCTTCTCGCAGCAAGCACCAACCGGACGAATCATGAACTCCTGGAAAGCGATAGGAGCAGCAGAGTGAGCACCACCGTTCACGATGTTCATCATAGGTACGGGCAGCGTGTAAGCGTTAGCACCACCGATGTAGCGATAGAGGGGCACGTTCAGAGCCTTGGCAGCAGCCTGAGCGCAAGCCAGAGATACGCCGAGAATAGCATTAGCGCCGAGTTTCGACTTGGTGGGAGTACCATCAAGAGCAAGCATCTTGTGGTCGAGAGCACGCTGACCGAACACGCAGTCACCCTTCAGAGCGGGAGCAATCACGGTGTTCACGTTCTCAACAGCCTTCAGAACACCCTTGCCCAGATAACGACCCTTGTCGCCATCACGGAGTTCGAGGGCCTCGTTCTCACCTGTCGATGCGCCAGAGGGAACAGCAGCACGTCCCATTACGCCATTTTCCAACGTCACTTCTACCTCTACGGTAGGATTACCTCTTGAGTCGAGGATTTCTCTTGCATGAATTTTTTCAATTTTCATAATGTATACTTATAAATAAAAAGAATGTAGTTTTCGGTATTGAATCGACATCTTTTTGAAATCTAACTGCAAAGGTACAAATAAATTGGGAATAAAGAATTAGTATTTAGGATTTATTTTCATGCAAAAGCGCTAATTTTTGTTTTTTCACAAAAAAAACTTGGTTGTTTCAAAAAATATCTCTATCTTTGCCCCCGAGAAAACACTAAGAGATAGTATCAGGGATACGCAGAAGTTAGAGGTTCCGACATCGAAAGAAATGTCGGGATTCTTTATTTTTTGTTGTCTCAAAGGAAAATTACCTAAAAATTGAAGATATATGGCATACATGTCAAAAGAGGGCTACGAAAATCTCGTGGCCGAACTACATCGGCTTGAAGCCGTAGAGCGCCCGAAGGCATCGGCAGCGATTGCTGAGGCTCGCGACAAGGGCGACTTAAGTGAAAACAGTGAGTATGAAGCGGCGAAGGAAGCCCAGGCACATCTGGAGGATAAAATCAATCAGATGAAGCGTACAATTGCCGAGGCTAAGATTGTCGACACAAAACGTCTGAGCGCTGATGCTGTGCAGATTCTCTCGAAGGTGGAACTGACCAATCTCGCCACCAATCAGAAGATGCACTACACCATCGTAAGCGAGCAGGAAGCCAATCTGCGCGAGGGTAAGATTTCTATCACTACCCCCATTGCACAAGGTTTGCTGAATAAGAAAGAGGGCGACACGGCCGAGATCAAGGTGCCGCGTGGCGTCATCCGACTTCGCATCGACAGCATCAGTATTTAATTTGATTTCATTCATTAAAAAACACCCTTACCGTTATGAGTATTTTCAGTAAGATTGCTGCTGGTGAAATTCCCAGTTACAAATGCGCCGAGAGCGATAAGTTCTATGCTTTCCTCGACATCAATCCGCTGGTGAAGGGACACACGCTGGTCATTCCACGTGAGTGTACGGACTATTTCTTCGATCTCGACGATGAGACATTGGCTGAGTATCAACTCTTTGCCAAGCGCGTGGCTAAGGCCATCAAGGCTGCTTTCCCCTGCAAGAAAGTCGCACAGATAGTTCTGGGACTGGAAGTGGCTCATGCCCACATCCATCTTATCCCGATGCAGAGCGAGGCTGATGCCGACTTCCGTCGTGAGAAGTTGCAACTCCCTGCTGAGGAAATGGCCGATATTGCCGCACGCATCTACGCCGAATTCCAGAAACTATAATGGGCAAGAAGCAAATACTTCTGGTTAACGATATGGCGGGCCACAGCAAAGTTGGCATGGGAGCAATGGTTCCCGTGCTTTCTTATCTGGGTTTCCCAACGTTCAATCTGCCCACCGCATTGGTGTCGAACACGTTCAACTACGGAAAGTTCAACGTGCTCGACACTACTGATTATATCCGCGGAACACTGCCTGTCTGGCAGGAGTTGGGTTTCAGTTACGACGCCATCTGTACGGGCTATATGTATTCTGAGGAGCAGGTTCATCTTGTGTCCAACTATTGCTGCGAGCAGAGGGAGAAGGGCGCCATCGTCTTTGTTGATCCCGTGATGGGCGACGGAGGCCAACTCTATAATGGTATGACTCATCGGCAGGTGAGTCTGATGACCGAGATGGTTCGTGTGGCCGACCTTATTTTCCCAAATTACACAGAGGCTTCGCTTCTGGCGGGCATAGAGTTCAAGTCTGAGGGCATCACGTGGGATGAGGCCAAGAATCTTCTCGACCGACTTCACCAGTTGGGAGCACGTTCTGTCGTAGTGACCAGTTGTTTGCTCAATGGTCAAAACGCTGTTGTGGGCTATAATCATTTCAACGATAGTTATTTCCACTTGGAATACGAGGAAATTCCTGGTATCTTTCATGGAACGGGTGATCTTTTCTCTGCTGTTCTTATCTCTCATTTGCTTGATGGCGAACTGCTCAGCGATAGCACCCGAAAGGCTATGGACGTTGTCTATAAACTCGTCAGCCTCAATAAAGATTTGCCCGATAAGAATCGAGGAATCCTTATAGAACAATTTCTCAGCATTCTCGACGAGAAATAATATGAACTCCCTTCTGAGCATTTCATCAGGAGGGAGTTTTTGTTTATATACAAGTGAATATCAATCCTCAATAGAATGAGCAAGTAGTGCAAATCTTCCTTCCTTAGAAAGAGTTGCTCCTGACGATAAAGAGTCATCTTCTTGTCTATAAAGAGTTATCCTTTTGTCTATAAAGAGTTATCTTCTTGACTATAGAGAGCAATGCTCTTGACCATGTAAAGCAATGCCCTTGGCCATAGAGAAATATGCTTTATATAGGTATAGAGTTATGCTTTGTATGGTATAGAGGCGTCCTTTCTACAGTAGAAAGCATTGCTTTGTATAAGCCTCGTTCGATAGGGAAAAATTCCTCAGAAAAGTTTTTGGCGATTAACACCTACCATCCTACCATAACCCCTCGCAAATGCCGATGAATAAAGGGCTGAGAGCATGGTAGGTCTTCACTAAAGACCTACCATAGACCTACCATAAGGAAACAGCAAAAACCAAAAACTATCAACGAGAAATTTTCGGATGAGTTTCTTTGTAAACTCCTGATTTTCAGCCCGTTGCCATTTTCATCCTTCGTCTTTTTACTTTTTTACCTTTTTACTTTTTTCCTTTTGCAAATGGTAGGTCTATGGTAGGTGTATGGTAGGTGTTCGAGAAAGACCTACCATGCCTCAAACCCTTTGTAGCAAGGCGTTTGCGAGGGGTCATGGTAGGTCGGTAGGTCTTTTTCGATTTTCTCTGTGAAAACTATTTCTGAAGTCTTCCGACAGAGAAAATTCTACTTCTCAATATTTGTGCGTTTGGTGAAATCGATGATTTCGGGAATGTAACCGAAAGCCAGGCCCGTCACCGTATCGGCACATCCGTAATAGACTGCTACGCGTCCAGTCTCCGAATCGTGCAATGCGGCGCAGGGGAAGCAGACGTTTGGCACATCACCCATGCATTCGTATTGTTCGCGAGGCGAAATGAGATAGGGTCCCGAACGAGCAATGACACGCCAAGGCTGGTCGATGTCGAGCAGTGCGGAGCCGAAGGCATAGACGTAGCCGTTGCATGAATGAAGTACACCGTGATGGAAAATCAGCCAGCCTTCACTTGTTTCAATCGGAGTAGGACCAGCGCCCACCTTTGTGCATTGCCAGGCACTCAGTTCGAAAGCCGCGGGCGACATCACGTGGCGATGGCGTCCCCAGAACTCCATATCGGGCGACTGACTGAGGAAAATGTCGCCAAATGCCGTATGACCTGTGTCGCTTGGACGGCTAAGCATCGTGTAGAGACCATTGATTTTCCTTGGGAAGAGCACGCCGTTTCGGTTGTAGGGAAGGAAGGCATTCTCCACCTGATGGAATGTCTTGAAATCCTTTGTCCACGCCATACCAATGGTTGGTCCGTAGTAGCCGTTGCACCAGGTCACCCACCAGCGGTCGTCGATGCGGCAGACGCGTGGGTCGTAACCATAGACCCAGTTGCCAACTTCCTTATCGTCGCACTCAAATTTCAATGTTTCCTCATCGATATTCCAATTCAGACCATCGTCGCTAAAGCCCACATGGAGTGTCATGCGGCGGTTGGTGTCGTCGCAGCGGAACACACCCGCAAAGCCTTTTTCGAATGGCACTACGGCGCTATTGAAGATGCTGTTCGACGTGGAAAGCAGGTCGCGTCGGATAACGGGATTCTTGCTGAAGCGCCACATCACGCTCTTGCTCTCGGCAGGCCGTTCTTCCCAGGGAATGTTGGGGAGCGGCTGTCCTACAATTTTCAGTTCGTTGTTCATTGTTTAAGTATTAAGATGCACCACAGGCGTTCCGTTCATTCGTTGCGCCTGTAGTGCGTTTGTTCGTTTTTCAGATGTCGATTTGTTCTTTCTTAGTCCATGCAATGAATGAGCAGGTCGGTCTTGCCGTCGGCAATCAACTTCAGTACGAGTTCGCCAAACAGCGTGTTCTGCCAAGCAAACCACGAGCGAGTGTACTTGTCAGCGTCTTGCACGTTGAACGACTCATGGATGAATCCCGTTTGGGCGTCTGTTGTGAGCAGTTGGCGCATGCAGGCACGGATTTCGTTGTCGTTCTGAGCGGTGAAGGCCTTCATCATAATCGACATGGGCCAAGCATAGCCGTTGCCAACGTGTGGACCACCGATTCCCTCACCCGCAGGACCGCGGAAGAAGTAGGGATTGTCCTCGCTCCAGACGAAACGGCGCGTGTTCTGATAGATGGGGTCGTTCATGGGAACATCGCCCAGATAGCCCATTGCCAAAAGTGACGGAACATTGGCATCGTCCATCAGCAACTGGTTGCCGAAACCATCAACTTCGAAGGCATAGATGGGACCATATTTCGGATGCATGTAGACAGCATATTGGCGCAGCGCAGTCTCCACTTCGTCGGCAAGAGCGGTGCATTCGTCAGCCAAATCCTGACGCTGGTTCACCTTTGTCAGAATCTCAGCGGCCTTGCGCAGGCTCGTCACAGCCATGAAGTTCGAGGGAATAAGGAAAAGGAAAGTCGTAGCGTCGTCGCTCGGGCGGAACACAGAGGCAATCAGTCCTACGGGCTTTACGGGATTTCCCCAGCCGAGGTTAGTCGCAGTATCGGTGGCGCGTTCCGTACGGCGCATGAACCTATACGGTCCGAGGCCGTCCTTTCGCTGCTGCTCGTGGAAGGTCTTCAGCACGTTCTTGATGGTCTCAATCCACAGGTCGCCAAAGATGGAGGCGTCGCCAGTGGTAAGCCAGTACTGATAGGCCAGTCGGAGCGGATAGCAGAGCGAGTCAATCTCATACTTGCGCTCATGCAGGAAAGGTTTCATGTCGGTCAGGTCGCTCATCCAATAGCCATTCGGGTTTGGCACTTGGTTGAACGCGTTGGCATAGGGATCGAGACAGATGCAGTTGAACTGGCGGAGAATTGTACCGCGCACCACTTTCTTCAGTTTCGGGTCCTGATTGGCAAATTGCACATAGGGCCACACCTGTGCACCTGAGTCGCGGAGCCACATCGCGGCGATATCGCCCGTATAGACAAATGTATCATCGTCGCCCGAAGCATTGGAGTAGTGAACAGTGGTCTCCAGCGTGTTCGGGAAGCAGTTGCCGAACATCCAGGCGAGTTTCTCGTTCTCCTTCAGCAGTTTCTGTACTTCCTTGATTTTCTTGTCAATCACGTCAGAGCGGAACAGGCGTTCCTTCTCGGGCGGACGACGTGAAACGAAGGTCGAACTCTTCTGTCCGATTTTCTCGATATAGTCTTTTCCGTATTCCACCTGAGCCATAGCACACAGACTGAACATGGCCAGACAGCAGACAATTGCTATTTTCTTCATAGGTTGCTTATTGGGTTGGGATATGCGGCAAAACCGCAGTGATGAATGATTCTTGTTTTCTTACGGGCGGTCCTTCTTCTTCGTTCCGAAGTTGCTGGGCTCAGGTCCCATCACGAGTTCCAGCGTGCCACCTTTCTTCAGGTCGGTGAACATGATGTACGACTTCGTGTAAGGCTTGCCGTTGAACAGGGCGCGCTGAACGTAGATGTTTTCGTCGCTATTGTCCGTAGCCTTCACGGTGAAGGTCTTGCCGTTGCCAACGTTGATGGTTGCTTCGCTGACGGCAGGTGAACCAATGCAGAACTTTCCGCCGGCGGGCTCTACCTGATAGAGACCCATAGCCGAGAGAATGTACCAAGCCGACATCTGACCAACGTCTTCGTTGCCCGACAGTCCATCGTAGTCGTTAAAGTACATCTCTTCCATCGTACGGCGCATGAGTTTGGCTCCCTTCCAGGGCTGACCTACGTAGTTGTACATATATAGAATATGGTGTGAAGGTTCGTTGCCGTGAGCATATTGGCCGATGAGTCCGCTGATGTCGGGCGAAGCCTCTTCGCCGAGGTCGCCTTCAACGATGAAGAGCGAGTCGAGTTTCTCCACAAAGCGAGCCTCAGAGCCATACATCTTTGCTAGACCGTGAACATCGTGGGGCACGAGCCAAGTGTACTGCCAGGAGTTTCCTTCGGTGAAGTCGTCGGCGCGATGAGCCGAGCGGAAGGGGTTGAACGGAGTACGGCGTTCACCTGTTGAGGACAGCCCCTTGATGAATCCGTCAGCGGGATCGAAGTACTTCTGATAGAGTTTGCTGCGCTGCAGGAAGTACTTGTAGTCGGCCTTCTTGCCCAGCAGTTTTGCCACCTGAGCCACACACCAGTCAGCAAGAGCATATTCCAGACCCTTGGCTACGGTCTCGTTGGTTTGGTCCTTGTCGAAGGGGATGTAGCCATATTCCTTCAGTTCCTTCATGCCGCGCTCGTCGAGCATTGCAGAAGTCTTCATAGCCTCGAAGGCTGCTTCGCGGTCTGCACCCGTGATGTAGCCTTTCAGCACCAAGTCGGCAAGTACGGGAATGGCAGGATTGCCCACCATACAGTCGGTCTCGTTGCCCATCAGATGCCACACGGGCAGTTTGCCCTGTTCTTTGAAGATGTGCAGCAGAGTCTGTGCTACGTCGGTCTGCTTCTCTGGATGGATGATGGTCTGCAGCGGATGAGCAGAGCGATAAGTGTCCCAGAGCGAAAGGGTTGTATAGTTCGTGAAGTCGCCCTTATGAACTTGTCCGTCAGCACCGCGATATTCACCGTTCACATCGTTGAACACTGAAGGAGCAGTCATCGAGTGATACATAGCGGTGTAGAAAATTGTTCTGACGTCGTCGGCTTTCTTGCCCATGGTCTTAATCTGAATCTTCGACAGTTCGTCGTTCCAAGCCTTGCGGGCATTGGCAACAGTTGCTGCAAAGTCCCAGCCAGGCAATTCTGCCTGCAAGTTCAATTTGGCGTTAGCAACGCTTACGGCTGAAAGGGCAACCTTTACCAGCAGGGGTTCGTTCGGACGACTCAGGGTCAGCACGGCGGTGGTGTCGTTGTCAACCTTTTCCATTTTCACAGGCTGAGAGAATTCGGCTACGAAGAAATCCTTCTGTCTCTTGGCCCAGCCCACTGAATGGCGATAACCGCTCACGATGGTTCCCGATTCCTGTGTCATCTGACACTGACTGATGTGGTCCCAGCCGATGCCCTGACGAAGGTCGAGCATCAGCATGGCTTCTGTCTGGTCGGCACCGAAGGTGTAGCGATGCATACCGACGCGTTTGGTTGCTGTCAGTTCTACAAACACATTCGGTTCACCGAGTTTCACGGCGTAGTAGCCTGGACGTACCGACTCGGAAGCGTGTGAGAAAATGGTCTGACGCTGTTCCTTCGTTGCTACGGGCAGCAGAGCCACGTCGCCAAGGTCGCCAATACCTGTTCCGCTCAAGTGCTGATGGCCGAAGCCGATGATCACTGAGTCAGAATGATGGTAGCCTGAGCACCAGTCCCAGCCGCGAGTGGGCTGTGTGGGACCAAGTTGAACGTAACCGAAAGGAACATTTGCACCAAGGAATACATGACCATGACCGCCAGTTCCGATGCGTGGGTTTACAAAACGAGTGTAGTCGCCATCGGCAGCATAGAGTGTAGCGCCAGCAGCCAGCAGCATACACATGAAAAGGATAAATTTTCTTAGGTTCATAGTTAAGTTTTACTTTTATTATTATTGTCTATTGATTTCGATGTTTTAAAATGAATACTTCTCGATTCCTCTTTTGGAGAATCATTTCCAAAGCGTTTGGTTAGACGATGATAAGCAATGCTCTTCTCCTCATGGAAAAGAGTAGTTGGTGGAATTTACTGTTGCTTTGATCTCGTTGAGATTTTCTTGCCATTCTTGTGCCAAGTATAAATCCACGAGCCGCGCTGGCTGGTGAACGTATCACCTGACGCTCCGACAATTTCGCCCACTGTGCTCCTGCCCCATGCGTGTATGCGGCGGCCCGATGGGTCGTAGGAAACATAGAACGAGGTTCCTTGTTGGAGCAGATAGAACGTCGAACCATAGCATTTCAGTTCACCCATATTGCGGCTGATACCTTTCAGTTTCTTCCCGTTCTCATCGTAGATGTAGTACCAGGAGCGAGTAGTCTCAATATATGAAATGCGCTGGGCCTGCATCCCAATTGTCATCAGGGACATCAGTGCGACTAAGATAATTTTCTTCATTGATTGCTTAGAATTGATATAGGCTACAAAGTTAATAAAAATATTCCTTATCGCAGCATTTTTCCATTTTCTTTTTCAAAAAAAGAATCCTTTTCTTGCTTATCCCTGAGATTAGATGTTTTATAGAACTCAGAGTTTAAGCCTTGTGGCAATTCAATGGAAGTCGGCACAACATTATTTTGAAAGAATGCTGTGAATCGTCTGTAATAAGAAAAGGTGTGGTTTGCAAGTCAGCCTTCAATGCTTTTTCCTTCAATGTCGCGGCGGCTTTTCGATTTGGTGACAAGCCAGACACCAAGGAAGACAAGCAAAACGGCGAGTCCCTGAGAGGGCTTGAAGACACCGATACCCGTGAGGACAGAGACAGTGACGGCAACAGCTGGTTGCACATAATTATAGATGGAGACAACCGTCGGACGCAACACTTTCTGGGCATTGACGATGAGGATATAGCCTACGAAAGTTCCGAAAAAAACTACATAGCCTGCTTCGAGCCAAGTGCGAAGTGGAACGGCAGCCCAGTCGGTGGCGACAACATGACTAATCGTAAATGGCCAGATGATGATTGTGGCCCAGAGGAACATCCAGCGGTTAACGGTGATGATGTCGTATTTCTTGATGAACTTATTGAAGAGCGATAGGAACAACGCATAGGAGAGTTGAGCACCAAGTACGAGCAGGTCGCCACGCACATTGCCCACTTTCGCATCGGCAGCATGTACACTCGTCAGCACAAGGGTCACTGCTCCTGCACAGCCAATAGCAACACCGCCTGCTTTCTTCCAGGTGATAGGCTCTCGCAAAATGAGAAACGAGAGAATCATGGCGAAGATAGGGAGCGAAGTGGTGACAATGCTCGCATTCACAGGTGAGGTGATGCTTAGTCCAATGGTGAAACAACACTGATTGCAGACGAGTCCGAAAACAGCAGCGGCAGCAAAGAGAAACCTGTCGCGCAGGGGAACTCGCTCAATAGGCTTAGGCTCGTGGCGTTTCCAAATGCTAATCAGCAAAGTGGTCAGCCAGAAGAGAATCGCTCCCCCCAACACTCGAAACGACACCATTGTGATACCGTCGATACCATGTGTCATAGCGTCTTTGCCCAGAGGCGACATCAGTCCCCAGATGGCACAAGCCGTAAACATGCTCAGATGGGCAATCAGAGGTTTGTTGTTATCCATATTCACCTTCATTTCAAATTCGGCTGCGAAGGTACGAAAAAAGATTGGAACCGCCAAATGTTTAAGCCCAAAGCGCAGCAGGGCGTCATTATGAGTCTATTAGAGCATCGAAAAGACAAAATGAAAGTCCAAATAATAATTTTCTTGCATTTTTTACTTAAAGTGCTATTGATTTGTTACTTTTTTTTGTACCTTTGCAAACGAAATTTTAAAAACTGGTAAAAGATAGAAGAAAACTCACAGAATAACAATAAAAAATAGAATTTAAGACAAGGCTTATGAAGAAGATTTTTACTCTTTTTAGTTTTTTGCTAATGGCTTCCGGTGCTTTCGCCCAGGACTATTACGTGTTTGCAGACAAGGATGGCAACGTCTATGAAGATGGTGTTACCATTGAGCGTGCTGACGCAGAGGACGATGGTTGGGGTGGTGCTATTGTGTATTCTGGCTTATATGCCAAGAACGTAAGTGCTCCGAGTAGTTATCAAGTGGCTGCACAGGCAGAGATTACGAAGTTGGACAATGGCGCATTGCAGTTGTGCTTCCCGACGAACTGTGTTTTCTATAGTTCAACAGGTAAGCAGAAAGAGACAGCCAAGACCAAGTTTGATCAGGGTAAGCAAATGGACTTGATGACTGAATGGACACCGGAGGCCTATGGCGAGTGCACCGTAACTTATACATTGAACATGTATGATGGATTCGCTTCGAAGGGCAAGCGCACAATTACCGTAAACTATAAGTATACTGATCCTGCAAACATTGGTCAGGCTGAGACAAAGACTGCTACACCAAAGGCTTACTATGACGCACAGGGTCGCCGCACAGATGGTGCTTCTCGCGGAATTAACATCGTGCGCATGAGCGATGGTTCGGTTAGAAAGGTTATTGGAAAGTAAAACAGAACGACGATTCAGGGTATAAAGAATACCCCATATATACAATAACTAAACAACTTTTTATGACAAAAAGATTTACTTTATGTTTGGTGGCAATCTTCATGATGGTTGCCACCGGGCTGGCTCAAACTAGTCAGCAACGAGTGGTCAAAATGCCAGAGAAAATGGCGAAACTGGTGAAGACGGAGAAAACTCGCGCTTCGAAGGCTGTTGAGCAGCGTCAAATGAAGAAGAGTGAAAAACAGCGTTTTGCTCGCCAGATGTTCTCCATGAACAAAAAGGCACAGAAGGCCAACGCGCAGAAGCCAATGCGTAAGGCTTATGGTGACCCACTGATCGAAGAGCAGCCAGAGGGTGAGTTCGTGAGTTATATCCGTAATGGTGAGAGTTACGTGGCTACCTTTTTAGGTCTGATGTATCAGGAGGTTATTGGCGGTGCTGTTCAGGCAGTATTTGCTAATGATGGTACTGTTTATCTGAAGAACCTGCTGACAGGCTTTGAGTGCCCAGGTTGGGTGAAAGGCCAGGTTGATGGTTCTAAAATCACGATTGAGTTTCCACAGACCATTCTGGAGTCAGAGGGAGAATACTACTATCTGGAACTCATGGAATTGGATATGGTTCAGGAAACCTACGTAGCCAAGGAGGATGAGACTCTTGTGCTGGACTACGATCCTGCTACTCGTGCCATTTCAACACCGGCAAATAGTCCTCTCGCAACAGGTGAGAATGTGCTGGGTCTGACTGATTACACCAGTGAGTGGTATGGCTATGCCGACTGGAATTTCTCGATGGAGGAAGTGAACATTGAGCCCGTTTCTGCTCCCGAAGGTCTGGAGACCACTGAGTATGTGCTGCAGGCTGACGACTATGCTGGTCACCTTGTGAATGTTGGCTTCGATGGCAATGATGTCTATGTACAGGGTGTATACACAGAACTGCCTGAGTCATGGATTAAAGGTACTATCAATGGTGACAAGGTAATCTTCAAGACGGGTCAGTATATCGGTGCTACAACCTATCATCAGTATCTCGTTGCCGCTACTGCAGAGGAAGTCTACGATGAGTACTATGACGAGTATTACGAGGACTACGTGTTGGCCGACGAGGACATCACGTTTGACTATGATGCTGCCACGAAGACACTCAGTAACAGCAACACCTTTATGGTGAATGCTGGTACAGAGACAGTCTATTATGCAGCCGTCTTCGAGGATGCATCGATGGCTCCGTTTGTGGAAGTGCCTGCTACACCTGCTGCTCCCGACAATATTCTCTATACCTACATGGGTTATCCCTACTATGCTCTCTACGGCTATGGCTGGGGTTATCTGGAGTATGAGATACAGCCTGTTGACGAGGAAGGCAACTTCATACTGTCTGACAAACTCTCGTATCATATTTACACTCGCGTAAACGGAGAGGAAAAAGTTCTTGAATTTGATCCAGAGACTTTCATCGCACTTGAGGAGCCGATGACAGAAATCCCCTATGGATTCACTGAGGGTTGGGATATCTATGAAAATGCCATTTATCTTTATCAGACAGGTGTCGACGCCTATGGTATGCAGACAATCTATCGTGGTGGTGGCGAAGAGCGTCGTTCTGAGATTGTATGGGTTGAAACTGGTGTAGAACCTCAGCCCGAGAAGGAGACGCCTGAATATCCAGAACTCGATCCTGAGAATGTTGGTAACAGCATCAACTACAGCCCGTTCGACGGAAGTCAGGAAGTGGGTGTGATTGGCGACCTCAAGACTCAGACCTACGATGTGGCTATGAAACTGCAGGACGATGCAATTGTTGGCACACATATCGATAAGATTTCTATTCCTCTGGTATCGACTGAGAATGTCAGCAACCTGAAGGTATGGCTGTCGACAAATCTCCGTGTGGAGAATGGCGTCAACGCTCCTAACCTTGTTGAGATTCCCACTGAGGCTTCAGAGTCTGGTTTCGTTACTGTTGAGTTGCCTACACCTTATACCATCCCTGAGGAGGGCGTTTATGTAGGTTATTCTATGACCATTGACGAAGTTGACGATTATACAGGATATCCAATTGTAGTAGTTGACAAGATGACCGAAGGTGGCTTGTATCTGCACACTTCGAAGGTTTATATGAAGTGGATGGATATGTCTGAGGAAATTGGTGTTTCTGCTTACATCAAGGTAGAAGTCTCGGGTGCTTCAGTGAAAGACAATGCTGCTGCTCCGAAGGCTAATGAGACTACTTACGTGAAGGCTGGTGAGGAAATCACTGTTGAGACTATGGTGGCTAATCACGGTGCCAAGGGCATTGAGTCGCTCGATGTTAATTATATTCTGAACGGCAAAACCACTTCGAAGCACTTCGATCTGGCTGAACCCGTAGCCAACGACCTGGGTCTGACCTGCACCATCACAAACACTCTGGAAGGAATTGCAGAGCGTGGTAACTATGACTTGGTAGTGAAGGTAGTGAAGGTGAACGGTATTGATAATGAGGATGTTACACCTGAAAGCACTTCACCGATTGTTGTGCTCAATAATATTCCGAAGAAGCGCGCTCTGCTCGAGGAGTACACTGGAACTTGGTGTGGATGGTGCGTTCGTGGATTTGTGGCTTTTGAGAAACTCGCAGAACTCTATCCTGATGAATATGTGCTTGTAAGTTATCACAATGGTGACCCGATGGAGGTTGTATTCTCCAACGAATATCCTTCTACAGTTGAGGGTTATCCTGATGCTTGGATTGACCGTGCATTTGAGGTAGATCCTTATTATGGATTAGGTGATGAGCCGATGGGTGTTGCTCAGGATCTTGCTGATCGCAATCAGGTCTTCGGATATGCCGACATTGATGTGAAGGCTAACTTGAGTGCTGATGAGAAGAAGGTAAGCGTGACCACAAATGTAACGTTCCCCTACGATGCAACTGGTGCTAAGTACGGTCTGTCCTATGTGCTTGTTGCTGATGGTATGACTGGTACTGGTAGCGATTGGTCTCAGAGCAACTATTACAATGGAGAGGTAGGTCTTGAAGACGATCTCGCTCCGTTCGCTGATGCTGGTGACTATGTAGACGGGCTTGTCTATAATGATGTAGCCGTGATGGTTTCTGCCAAGAGTGGTGCTGCCATCAGAGGTAGTATTCCTGCTACGATTACAGCCGATAAGGCTATCAGCCACAAGTATACGTTCTTAATGGCTAACGCTATCAACAACAATGGCGACGAAATGGATCTGGATGTTGAAAAACTGAAGGTGGTTGCTATCCTTACCAACACCGAGACAGGTGAGGTCCTGAATGCTCAGAAGTGTAAGGTGGCAACAGCAACAGCCATCAAGATTGCCGATGAGGACCAGAAGACTGCTACGCCTGTGGTCTACTATGACCTCGGTGGTCGTCAGGCAAAGTCTCTCCATCGTGGTCTGAACATCGTTCGTATGAGCGATGGTACAGTGAGAAAGGTGCTGAAGAAGTAAAAGGAAACAACCTTTTTATAATATAAGCGAAGAGTTCTGTGGCAAATAGGCTGCAGAACTCTTTGTTTTGTTGAGGCCTGTAGAAAGTAGATGTAGTCAGTTTCTCTGGCCAGATCGTTAGGACATTCGAACCAAGTGGCAAGAAAAAGTTCAAGTTGCCTGTTGGTTGAATTAAAATAATGCGTATTTAACTTGCCCTATGGGCCTATGATTGAGAAGATTGAAATACTGCAACATGGTGAATGCCGCTACCTTGGCAGCCATCCTCGCGAAGAGGCCAGAAGGCTTCTTTGCATAATTGCGTATCATCATGAGATGGTCATTCAGTTGAGAAAAGACAGTCTCAATTCTCTTCCTGAAACGCTTGTAGGCCCAAGTTGGGGGTGTCCAGTTTTTCTGGTTCAGCCTA
>JAILFH010000091.1 GCA_024697645.1 Prevotella sp. | reverse complement strand
CAGCAGACGCTGCAGGAACACGGGGCTCGTACGGCTCAGGATGATCTTCGGGTTGTTGTTCTCGTTGGTCACCTGATGGATGACGGCACGGATGGTCTCACCCTTGCGATACTGGTCGTTGGGAATCTGCTCGGACTTCGGAAGGATGAGCTCATTGTTCTCATCGTCGACCACCAGCACCTCACGCTTCCACATCTGATAGACCTCGCCCGAGACAATCTGTCCCACGCGGTCCTTGTACTTGTTGTAGAGTGAGTCGTGTTCCAGTTCAAGAATCTTCGAAGCCAGAGTCTGACGGAGATTCAGAATGGCGCGGCGGCCAAACTTAGTGAAATCTACACGCTCAGACACTTCCTCATCAACTTCATAGTCAGGCTCAATCTTCTGAGCCTCGCTCAGTGAGATCTGCTTGTTCTCGTCTTCCACTTCACCATCTTCTACAACCACGCGGTTGCGGTAGATCTCGAAGTCACCTTTGTCGGGATTGACGATTACGTCGAAGTTCTCGTCAGAGCCGAAAATCTTTGCGAGCACGTTGCGGAAACTTTCTTCCAGCACGCTCACCAGAGTGGTACGATCGATGTTCTTGGTCTCTTTGAACTCTTTGAACGTTTCGATCATGCTCACGGTTTCTGTCTTTTTTGTTGCCATTTATGTATTATTTTTAATTATTGTTCTCCGAAGGCCAGTACCCTGGAAAGAAAATCGCAGGGCAACTGGTTAGGGTTTAGAAGACCTTTTAGACTTGGAACAAATACTTGCAGTATTTCACCTCGTCCATCTTGAACTCCATGTCCTTCTGCTGAATCTCTGGGCGTTTCTTGCCTTCGACGCGTACCTTCTCTTCGACGGTAACAACGAATTTGTCGCCATCGACCGACTTCAGTACTCCCTTCAGTTTCTTGCCGTCGGCAGTAAGAACCTCAACATCCTTACCAATGTGGTTCTCGTATTGCTGGACGACCTTGAAAGGCTGACCCAGACCAGCAGAACCGACTTCCAGTTCAAAGTCTTCATCGTCGCGGTCCAAGCGGTCTTCGATAAACCGGCTCAGTTCCACGCAGTCTTCAATCCACACACCATCGGCGTGGTCAATCTCTACCACGACGCGGTTGTCAGTGCTCACTTCTACGTCCACCAGGAAATAGTCTTTATCAGCGAGCCACTCGCCTACAATTCCTTTAACGACATTCTTGTCAATCATATTAATGTTTTATTGTTATAAAAAGAATTATATTCACTTTCTCCAGATGCCTATTCCCTTTCATGGTCATAATTTTGACCATTGGAACGGCTATTTACAAAGGAATGAGGAACTCTCGTCGGAGTCCCTCATTCCACTGAACGGGTGCAAAGGTACAAAATTTTTCTGAAATTGCAAACTTTTTTGCCTTTTATTCACTCAAAAAGGGCAAATTTTCTGCATTTTCCACCTTTTTATAATGTTTGAGACGTAAAATCCTGATATTTTTGCAGTTACTTGAAATCTTTAGCGCATCACCTTTCTGCCTTGAATGACATAGATGCCACGAGGCAGTTTATTGAGTTCTGAAGCAATGCCTACTTGCTGACCATTCAGGTTATAGACGGCGCAGTTTTCAGTATCAATAACAACGTTTTCAACTTGCTTGATGTCGTCGGTTTCGTTATTCAAGATAGCGATATTCATTGTCTTGGCATTTCCAGGATCAGTGATGTTGATGAAATAGGCGTGGAAGGCATCAACGTCTTGCGAGCCACCGTCGTCGATATAGCAGAAGCGGTCGCCGGTTTCGTTCAGACCGAGGATTCCTGCAAGTTCCTGACGATAGGAACAACCAACAAACACCATATTTTCGCCACTCGTATAGGCGATTCCATCAGGTTTCACGGTGACGTTTTCAGCACTCCATACGATTCGCTTGTTGCGAAGATCCCACTTCGAACCCCATTTTTTGTCGGGTACGGCAACGATGTAAGGCACATTGGCCAGCATTTCTTCTGCATTCTGGAAGTAGACGGTCGTTCCGTCTTCCTCGACAAAGTCGCAAACCCAGAAGTGCTTTCCTTTCTCCGAACTGCTGTGGAACCAGTCGATTTGCTTATTGTCAGTCGCATTCATCACTTTCGTCGGGGCGAAAGGCAGAACGATGGTGCTCCAACCCGTTCGTGCAGTGTTGTTATGACCTTGGGTGAACGTGCGCTCATAACTGATAGCGTCAGCAGTGAAGGTTTGGGGTGTGAAGAAGTCGTAACCATCTGTCAGTGAGATGTTTGTGGCTTGTGAACCAGTGATGATATTCTTACTACTCAAGCCGCTTGGAGCCGTTTCTCCTTCGCCTAAGAAATAGAGCGTATTGGGATTTTCGCTGGGGGTGATACTGCTGAGGCTAAGACCTTCGAGCGATACGGCCGCTACATTCTCGGCAATTACAAAACCTTCTTCGGGCTTGAAGCCTGTGCGAGTTCCATCGCCTGTCCACGTGATGATGCCACGCTCAATTGCATAGTATTTCGATTCGCCGCTTTTTACAATATTCTCCAGATGACTTCCTTCTTCCGTATCAGCCACATAGTTGCGAGCATAGATATTCATCGAATAAATCGAGCCATAGGCCAGATTGTCGAAGTCGAAATAGAGCGATTTAGACTCACCTGCAGCCAACGTTATCGACTGCTGTTTATAGGTGACCATTGAACCCTTGAATTTGTTGTTTTCTTCGTCCCAGACGCAGATGAACAAAGGGGCCAGTACGTATTTGTTGTATTCGCCACTGGAGTTGTTGGTGATGGTTGCCTTAAACTGAGCACTACTGTCATAAATTGTGCCGTGCGTGTTGCTGACGGTCGCATCGGTCGCATTAACTGCTTCAATGACAACCGACAAATCCAATTCGCCCGATTCAGCACTTTCGGCAATGGTGACGCTGCCCGACGAACTTAAATCATCGAAACTTCCGTAGGTGTCAACAAGCATAGCCTTGACAGTCTTCGTTCCAGAACTTGCAGGCGAAACATTGAAGGTGACAACGTTCTCCTGACCTGCTAATACCTCTGCCTGAACAACAGTAGTATATTGAGAATATTCGTCAATCTGCTGACCGCCGAAGTCGAGATAGATGTCGCCATAGAATCGGTCTTCGCTATTGTTCTTAATCGTGGCATTTACCTGAACTTTCGAACCCACTTTCAATTCACCATCAAAACTCCAGTTGGTGACGGAGAGGTCAATCTCTGGGTGCTTAATCACTGATGCACTGTAATTAGTAATATCCAGTTCCAAATAGAAACGGTCGCTTTCCAGCATGGGAACCCAGTCGCTGCTGCCCTCAACTTGATACATAGGAACCATTCGGTAGGTGCCCGTTAGACCTGCGCCAAATGTCATTGTTGTGGCATTAGAATAAACTCCGTCGCCAATCTTTCGTGTATCGCCAAGGGCAGATGTGGTGACTGTCGAATAAAGATAACTGTCAGTTCCTGGAATCATCGTGTAAGTGCCTTCCGTCGGGTCGTAAAGCGCTAATCCAGTCTTGAATTTCTTTCCCGTTCCTGAGTGGTCGGAGTAACTAATCTTCACGATTTTGCTCTTATAGATTTTGAACGCATCCGATTTGCTGTCGCGGTCGAAAGATGTAGAAGTAAAGTCGATATTCGTTGCTGTCAACGCAGGCTCTTCCTCTTCTTCTCCACCTTCTTCTCCGCCCTCTGCAGTTCCAGGAATGATATTGTAGATGATGTTCTGCTTCATGTTGTAGCCTTCGCTGGAACTGGAGCCGCCAATACCACTGTCTTGTGGATTCATGATGGCGAGTTGGAAGTAGCCGTTACCCATGCCGCCCCATCCCCAGTTGATGTGGAAATAGTTGCCATATTCAAAACCGTCGCAGATGAATGAATGACCACCGCCAGAGCCTGCAGTTCCGTTGTAAATCATCGGGCGACCTGCAGCCAGTTCGCTATAGACGAGGTCGTCCCAAGTGTCTTGTGTGTAATCGGTGCGGAAAGCAATCTTCGAACCATAGCCGAAGTAGGTGAAGCCCGTTGGAATATCGTCGGTATAGGCACCCGAACTACTTGTTCCATATTGCATTTTCACAGAGCAGCCCACATAGAACATCAGTTTTGCAACGGCATTGGTATAGACTTCATCCTCAGCACCCGTATAGGTCTCGCGCATATGTTCCCAGTCAAATTCCGAGCCATCAGCCGACAGCCCTTCCATCTCTACAGTTGCATAGTTGTAGTTGCCGTCGCTATAAGTAAAGGTGTATGAAGGAATGTCCTTTGTCAACTTCGCAGGCTGTTTGTGGAAGTACATAATCTGAGACATAGATGTGGCCACACAGCCTGTATATGCCAAATCATATCCATCGGCCTCGTCGTCAGAAACCATGAATTGCGGACACATGTTCCAATAGGGAGTAGCCTGATCCCATTTGGTCGTGATGAGCGGAGCAATGGAGTTTCGGGTTACGACCCTCGTCTTTCTTGGGGCGCGAACGGCTCTCTCGGCCTGTTCTTCGCTCATATTGGCAAGTGCTTTCAACTGTTGCGCATAGCCTTCGAGCCAGAATTTCATGTTCTCGGGAATGCTGTTTGGGTCGAACGACCCTTCGTCGCTATAGCCGAGAATTGACTCCGTGTGGTCATCGCCTGAGACGATTACAAATCCATTGTTGTCGCCGACATTGAAAATGTAATAGTAGGCTTCGTCGGAGGCTTCTTCGATGCGGTCGGCTTTTGCAGCCATTCTCATGCCTCTTTGGGCGCTTGTGGGATTTTTCTCTGACAGGAATGCAGCCGCTTTTTCCATTGCCTGCTCCTTGCTAATGGGCGCAGCATAGGCAATGGTCGCCATGAATACACTGAGTATCACGAAAATCTTTCTCATTGTTTTCTGTGTCTTTTTGAACGGATTGTAATCAGAGGCTATCAACAGGTAATTCGATATCCTAGACAGAACCTTGATTTCAGGTTTTGAGTGATGCTTTTCTGATTCTTTTATTATATTTCTTTCGTTGATTTCGTTGATAGCCTTTTTGCCAGAAAGACTATAACAGTGCGCAAAATTATAAAAAAAATATGAGTTTGGCAAATTTTTGCCTAATATAATAAATGTACGGAACAAAATTGGCAGAAATCTATAAAGCATCCACACTTCTTTGATTTGTAACATCCGTTATAGTTTGTGTTACACTTCGCCAAATCTCCGTTTGCCGTATTTCAAAAAAAATTATTAATTTTGCAGTCGGTATAAACTATAATCTTTTTATGAAATCATTATTACTATCGTTCCTTCTTTTCACGAGCATGAGTGTGGCCGCCGAAGACCTTGCTAAAAGTTACAAAAGTACGGGAAGCGGAAATCCCATCAGCGCCTCGGTCTTCTGTGCCGATCCCACGGCGCTCGTCTATAACGGCCGTGTCTATGTGTACGGGTCAAACGACCACCAGCAATATATAGCCAACGGAAAAACAGGTGAGAACAACTACGGAGCCATCAAGTCGATTGTGGTATTCTCTTCCGACGACATGCTCAACTGGACCTTTCACGGCACCATCGACGTGGGCACCATCTGCTCTTCGTGGGGATGGCGGTTTGCCACCTCGTGGGCACCATCGGTCACATGGAGGGAGGGAGCCAACGGCAATCCCGAGTTCTTCCTCTATTTCTCCAACAGCGGAGGCGGCGTAGGCGTGCTCAAGGCATCCTCACCCCTCGGTCCTTGGACATCGCCGCTCAGCCGACCGCTCATCGACGGAGACACACCCGGCGTGAAACCCTGCACTTGGCCGTTCGACCCTGGCGTGGTGATCGATGACGAAGGCATAGGATGGCTCACTTTTGGCGGAGGCGACCCCAATGCCCAGGGCTCTACGCTCCTGCCTGGTAATTGCCGTATCGTCAAACTAAACAACCGGATGACAGGCCTCGACGGAAAGGCCGTCAACCTGCCTGCACCCTATCATTTCGAGGCCAGCGAACTAAACTTCATAGGCGGCAAATATGTCTATACCTATTGCACCTCGTGGGCCAGCCGTGATGACTGGAGCCAATATGCCAAGCGAGGCAGTCAGGCAGCCCCCTCCACCTGCAGCATGTGCTACCTGGTGTCCGACGACCCGCTCAACCCCGACTCATGGGAATATAAAGGAGAGTATGTGGCCAATCCCGGTTCGTTCGGTTTCGGCTGGGGCAACAATCACACCCATCTTGAGAAGTTCGGCAATAAATACTACGTGTTCTACCACTCGATGACGCTCCAGAACGACATGGGCGTGGAAGGCGGCTACCGTTCTATCGGCGTAGATGAAGTAAAGGTCACGGAAGGCACCCAACAGATAGGCAATCTGACGATGACCACAGCAGGTGCCGAACCCGCAAAATTCATGAATCCCTACGAATGGCAGCAGGCCGAGACGATGTCTACCTCAGGCGGAATAGAATACGAGGATTTCACGAACATCACCCCCGCCACAAAGAGCAAACTCGGTAACGATGCCTCCCAGAACCTGCAGGTCAGCATGCATACTGGCGACTGGATCACCCTGCGCAAGGTGGATTTCGGAACCGTGGGCGCTAAGTCGTTCACGCTCAGGGCTCGTGGCCGAGGCACTTTTGAGATTCGCATAGGTCGTATAGGGGCCAGAGCGGCCGCCAGTCTTTCGTTCTCTTCCACAGACTTCGAGGATCACACCATCGCGGTGGATCCCGAGAGGATGAAAGACGCCCGTCAGATTTACTTCGTGTTCACCGAGGCCGAGGATGTCCAGTTCGACGCGTGGCGTTTCGAACCTAATTCCACAGACGGTATAGCCACAGACGTGACCGTTTTGCAGACCCCCGTTCGCCAATACGACATATCGGGCCGACGCGTTCCCGTCAGCCGTCGCCACTCAGGCATCATCATCGAGCAATACATCGATGGTCAGGGTGTCACCCGTCAGCGCAAGCGCGTAAACAACTGATCAGTCCCTTCCCAAATTCTTCCGGCTTTTCAACGGCCAGAACCTATAAGCGTTCCCGAAGGTTATTGTCTTCGGGAACTTTTTTTCGGTCGCAGTTTGTTTCCATAGTCTTGTAACTTTATGCTATGAGTTTTATTTCATAAACAAATATTTGGGCCAACTCCTATGTTATTGCCAAAAAAATTGTACCTTTGCAGCAGAAATTGTTATCAAAACCGACTGCTATGAACGTGAAAATAGAACCCACATGGAAAGAGCAACTGCAGGGAGAGTTTGAACAGTCTTACTTCCAGCGACTGACTGATTCCGTTCGCAACGAATATCAGGCAGGAACGTGCTATCCGCCGGGTCGACTTATCTTCAATGCCTTCAATCTCTGCCCGTTTGATCAGGTTAAAGTGGTGATACTTGGTCAGGACCCCTATCATGAGCCAGGACAGGCCCACGGGTTGAGTTTCTCGGTGATGGACGGAGTGCCTTTTCCGCCTTCACTGCAGAATATTTTCAAGGAGATTCAGAATGATCTTGGTACACCAGTTCCTTTCTCAGGCAATCTTACTCGCTGGGCAGAACAGGGCGTTTTGCTGCTTAACGCTTCGCTGACGGTTCGTGCTCATCAGGCCAACAGCCACTCCCAACTGGGTTGGCAATTGTTCACTGATGCAGCCATTCGCGCTCTTGCGACTCATCGTTCGTCGATTGTCTACATGCTTTGGGGCTCGTTTGCCCGGGGAAAGGCGTATATGATTGATAAACAGAAGAATCTTGTGCTCGAGTCGGTTCATCCTTCGCCACTCTCGGCCAATCGAGGCGGTTGGTTCGGGCAGCATCAGTTCTCGCGCTGTAATGCCTATTTGCAGGAACATGGGCTGACGCCAATTCAGTGGTAAGCATTGATTGTTAATACTTAATTCTATAGTTCAAATTGGAAAAAATCCTTCCTATCTTGCAAGTGGGCGACGTGTTGCTTTCGCCCGATATATTGACTGAGCGCTTCTGCTGCGACTATGAGAAATGTCATGGGGCGTGCTGCATTGAAGGCAATGCCGGAGCACCAGTTACTCTCGATGAAATCGGCGAAATTGAAGATGTTCTCGACGTAGTCTGGTCTGATCTTTCGGCTTCGGCACAGAGCGTGATTGACCGGCAGGGAGTTGCCTATAACGACCCCGAAGGCGACTTGGTGACGAGCATTGTTCATGGAAAAGACTGCGTGTTCACTTGCTATGATGGAGACAATTGCCTTTGTGCGCTGGAAAAAGCGTGTCGGGAAGGTCGTTCAAAGTTTCTGAAACCCATATCCTGTTCGCTCTATCCCATCCGAGTAAAGCGTTTTTCCAATGGTTTGGTTGGTTTGAACTATAATCGCTGGGATATTTGTCGCGATGCGGTTGAGAAAGGTCGTCGATTGAATATTCCTGTTTACAAATTCCTTCGTGAACCACTTGTCCGCAGGTTTGGTCAGCAGTGGTACGATGATTTATGTGTTCTTGCCGACGAATTGCGTGCTCAGGGATTCGATACGTAAACAAGAATTGTCGAGCGAAAGGCAACTTTTGTCGATGGAAAGCAGTTTTTTCGCCTAAATATAGTTGTTTTCCCCGCTAAATAAAGAAATACTTTCGACAAGGCAAAGATGTCCTTTCGACTTTACGGAGTTATCCTTTTGACTATACGGAGTTATCCTTTCGACAGTAGAAAGGACATCTCTCTACCTTAGAAATGATACCTTTATATTATATAAAAGGATGTCTTTCTATGGTAGAAACGATACCTCTCTAAGATAAAAAGGCATGCTTTGTATAAAAATTCTGTCACCCGTTCTTTTTCAAGTCAGATGAATAATTGTTCCCAGAAAAGTTTTTGTCGATTAACACCTACCATCCTACCATAACCCCCTTCAAACCCCTATGGATAAAGGTCTGAAGGCATGGTAGGTCTTGCTTGAACACCTACCATAGACCTACCATGTCAAAAGTAAAAAAGTAAAAGGGTAAAGAAGTAAATTGGACAAAAGAAAAGAGGGCAAAATGCATTGGAAATCAGAGACTTATGAAGTGAATGGATAAAAATTGACCCTTTATTTGGTAACTCTTCTGATTGTTTGTTTGATGGTAGGTCTATGGTAGGTGTATGGTAGGTCTTATCCGAACACCTACCATGCCTCAAACCCTTTTTGGCAGGGCGTTTGAGAGGGGTTATGGTAGGTCGGTAGGTCTTTTTGAAAATTTTCTCTTAGAAATTCTGTTTCGGTAAGACTTACGATGGTATTTGTCGCAGTTTTCAAAAACGACTTACGAGCAAATTAGTTCCGATGAAATGGGCGATTTTTGCAGTTTTGAACCTAATTTTGACTTTAAACCACAGGTAAAGAAATGCCATTTATCTTCTGATAGACATCGAGGGCAAAGACGTCGGTCATTCCACAAAGGTAGTCGATAACTGCCATGATACGAGTTTCGATGTTCTCTGACCGAATGTCGTACTGCGAACTGACGAGATCGAGAAGTTGGCGCGAGTGGAATCGGTTGGGGTGCATTGCCGCATCGATAAACGTGTGGAGCAGCGTTTCGATGATTTTGTAACCACTCAGTTCTACGTCGAGCACGGGCTTGCTGCGATAGATGCGCTCCATTGATAGACGAGTGCAGGCTTCGTAGGCGGAGCGAATGCGCTCAGGGGTGTTCTTGATGAGACTTCCTTGGAAAGTTCCATCCAGAATCTGCTGTTCGTTTTCAACAAACACATCGATGCAGGCATGTTCGAGCAGACCAATCACGCAAGCCCTCATGTAGACTACGCGCTCATTGATGTCGGTAACTTCTTCCTCCTCCAGCCGTTTCAGAATGTGTTTTTTCTCGGTTTCATCGAAGAAATTGAGCAAAATCTGCTCAGTTTCGGCGTAAGTGAGGAGTTTCAGTTTGTGAGCATCTTCTATGTCCATAATTTCATAGCAGATGTCGTCGGCGGCTTCCACAAGATAGACGAGCGGATGACGGGCCCATTGCTCATGTCCATTGCCTGTTGTCTGATGCGGAATTCCCAGTTCTTTCGTTACCCGAACATAATCATCGTGTTCGGTTGTGAAGAATCCAAACTTGCTCTTTGCGGCATGATACGATGGGAATGGGTATTTCACGATGCTTGCCAGCGTGGAGTAGGTCATCACGAATCCACCTTTGCGGCGACCGAGGAAACTATGAGTAAGCAGTCGGAAGGCATAGGCGTTGCCGTCGAAATGCGTAATATCCGACCAGAAGTACGGTGAAACCATCGATTGTAATTCTATCCCCGGACCTTCAGAGAAGTAGGTTTGGATGGCCTTTTCTCCGCTGTGGCCGAAAGGAGGATTACCCATATCGTGAGCCAGACAGGCGGCAGAGACGATGGTTCCGATTTCTTCGAAGAGGGTTCCGGAGAGTTCGGGATGAATCTTCGTGAGCCGTTGAATGGCGTCGTTGCCGAGTGACATTCCCACCGAAGCAACTTCGAGCGAGTGGGTTAGGCGGTTGTGGACGAAAATACTACCCGGAAGCGGGAATACCTGTGTCTTGTTCTGCAGACGGCGAAAAGGCGCTGAAAAGATAAGACGATCGTAGTCGCGTTTGAACTCCGAACGGTCGTCGTGACGCTTCGGGTGGCGATGCTCTTGCCCAAGGCGTTTGTTGGAAATAAGTTGTAGCCAATTCATAGGTGCAAAGTTAGCGAAAAAAGTTGAAAGGCAGAAAGGGTAGGGGGCTTGAAATGTGGTACTCTTACGATTTTTACGGGAATTTAACTTTTCAAGTTTCACTATTTCAACTTTTTCTCGTACCTTTGCATCTTTATAAATAATAACAACGAAAATGGAAAGAAAGAACGTGATAATCAAGGTTGTGAATCGTGGGCATCAGCCATTGCCAAAGTATGCAACGCCGATGAGTGCAGGTATGGACCTGAGGGCCAATCTGTCAGAACCCATCGTGCTGAAACCTATGGAACGCTGTCTGGTTCCGACGGGTTTGTTCATTGCTCTGCCCGAAGGTTACGAAGCCCAGGTGCGTCCCCGTAGCGGATTGGCACTGAAGAAGGGTATCACGGTGCTGAATGCCCCTGGAACCGTCGATGCTGACTATCGCGGCGAGGTGGGTGTGCTGCTCATCAATCTTTCGCAGGAAGACTTCGTTGTGAACGATGGTGAACGCGTTGCCCAAATGGTCATCGCCCAGCACGAAACTGCCGATTTCATCGAAGTTGAAGAACTCGATGAAACTGAGCGCGGCGCTGGTGGCTACGGACATACAGGTGTGAAATAGCCGCTGATGATAGGGTAGGCGTTTTCCGAAAAATAGGATAAGAGAACCGATAAGGATTGTGAGGAATAACAAAGTTATGACAAGATTTGCGCGTTGGACAAAGACGATTGTTGCTGCAGCCGTAATGGCTGTGGTTGCAGTGTCGTGTGGTTCGGTGAAGAATCCTGTTCGCCAGCCTTCCACTCAAGCCAATACGTCGAATCCTGTTCTTTTTTCTCCACTCTCTACCGAAGATTCGCTCCGCTACAACTACTTTTTCCTCGAGGCCATCCGTGAGCAGAATGCTGGTCATTACGATGCGGCTTTCGACCTGTTGCGCCATAGTCTTGAAATCAATCCGAACGCAGCAGAGGCTTGGTATTATATGTCGATGTATCAGAGCGAGATGAACCAGGACTCACTGGCGATGAAATCGCTGGAAAAGGCTTCTGCAATCAATCCCGACAATGATACTTACCAAGAACGGCTAGGACGATATTTCCTTAGTAATCAGGAGTTTGACAAAGCCAAGAAGGTCTATGAGCGACTTGCCAACAATAATCGCAGTCGTTCGGATGTGCTGCAGATTCTGCTGCAACTCTATCAGCAGGACAAAGATTACGACGGAATGCTGTGGGCCATCAACCGACTTGAGGAAATAGAAGGCCAGCGCGAGGAAATCACGTTGTCGAAGATGCGCATCTATGAGATGAAAGGCGATAAGAAGTCGGCGTGGAAAACGCTGAAGTCGCTGTCTGATGAGCATCCGAGCGATGTGAACTATCGGGTGATGATGGGCAACTGGCTAATGCAGAATGAACGTCAGAAGGAAGCCTTCAAGATATTCAGTGACGCCCTGCAGGAAGAGCCCGAGAATGCCTACGTGCAGTCATCGATGTACGACTATTATCGTTCATCAGGTCAGGATTCGCTGGCGCGGCAGATGATGCGCAGCATAATTCTGAGTCCGCGGGCATCGACGGAAAGCAAAAGCGTGATGATGAGGCAGGCCATTCAGGAAAACGAAGAGGCTGGCGGCGACAGCACGGCAATCCTGCAGTTGTTCGACGAAATGCTTGTCGTTAACCCGAAGGATTCAGATATGGCCGAAATGAAAGTGGCTTATATGAGTCTGAAGCAAATGCCGCCTGACAGCATCAATGTGGCAATTGAGAAACTGCTGGCCATCTCACCCGAGAATGTTGGTGCACGAACGCAGTTGCTGGGTACTTATCTGAGAAAGATGGACTGGGATGCTGTGATAGGAATCTGTCACGACGGAACGCTCTATAATCCCGATGAAATGGTGTTTTATTACTATGAGGGACTGGCATATTATCAGCAAGACAAGCGTGACGAGGCGTTGGAGACCTTCCAGCGTGGCGTGAGCCAGATTAACTCGGAAAGCAATGCGGAGATTGTTGCCGACTTCTATTATTTCATGGGAGACATCCTTCATCAGAAAGAGCGTGAAAGAGAGGCGTTTGCAGCCTATGACAGTTGCCTACAATGGAAGCCCGACCACATATCGTGTCTGAACAACTATGCCTATTTCCTTGCCGTGAGAGGTGAGGATTTGGAGCGGGCAGAGCAGATGAGTTTCAAGACCGTGAAGGAAGAGCCGGAGAATACGAATAATCTGGACACCTATGCCTGGATCCTTTTCAGGCAAGACCGATTTGCGGAAGCGAAAATCTATATAGATCAGGCCTTGAAAATCGAGTTGGCGAAAATCGACTCTGTAGCCGTAGATACGGTTAGTGCTGATGAACCGCAGCAGACGGAAGAACAACAGGCTGATGACAGTTTGGCTACTGAGGAAGATGAAACGCTGGAAGTTGATTCTATTGAGGCAGACACATTGGACGCAGCCGATTTGGTGCCGAGTGCTGTGGTATTAGAGCATGCCGGTGACATCTACTACAAGACTGGCAATGTCGAGAGGGCTTTGGAACTTTGGGCTCTGGCGTTGGAAATTACCGACGATCGCTTTGACATCATCGAGGAGAAAATAAGGAAAAAGAAATATATTGAAGACAACTAAAAAACTAACGGATATGAAGAAATTAGAAATAGTTATCGTTTTGGCAGGATTTGCCTTCGTGTTGGGCGGATGTGCCTCGAAGAAGGCAGTTGTTGGCTCGCAGACGGCTACAACGTTGTCGACATCTACGAAAACAACCACTACGAAGACTGCCGATAGCAAGGCAGTGTCGTCTGCGGCCTATGTGAAGAAGGTAATCGACGCTCAGGTCTATGCGAAGAACGTGGTTTCCGACATGACGTTCAATCTTCAGGTGGGCTCGAAGGACATTTCGGTTCCGGGTTCGGTTCACATGCGTCGCGACGAGGTAATCCGTATGCAACTGTTTATTCCACTACTCGGTACTGAGGTTGGCCGCATTGAGTTCACGCCCAGTGGCGTTCTTGTCATCGACCGAATTCATAAGGAATACATTGAGGCTTCGTATAATCAACTAGATTTCCTGAAGAACAATGGACTGAACTTCTATAGTCTGCAGGCTTTGTTCTGGAATCAACTGATGGTGCCGGGCGAAAAGCAGGTCAGCGATAATGACCTGACTAAGTTTGAAGTGCCCCAGGCCCAGGGAACCAGTCAGAATGTGAAATTGCAGAAGGGCAATATGACTTACAACTGGACCACACAACCGCCGACAGGACAGATTGTGATGACCAACGTGAACTATGCCAGCGCCAGCAGCGGTGCTTCTTCATTGCTCTGGACTTACAGCGATTTCAAGTCGCTTGGCACCAAGAAATTCCCTGCTCATCAGGAAATTCAGTTCAGTACGTCGGCTTCCAAGAAGATAAAGAATGCAAAGGTGGTGATTGATATGGATTCTCCCAAGGATAAGTCGGATTGGGAAACAAAAACCACGGTTTCATCGAAGTATAAGAAGGTTGAGGCCACGGATATTATCGGTAAATTGTTGAGGTTCTAATTCTGCGTTTTGGTATTGTCGAACTTGTAGAGTAATTTTGGAAAGATGCAAATGAGAAAGATTCTTACCATATTGTTGGCTGTAACCTTGATGCAGCCGGTTGCTGCCCAGACAAAGCGGACGGCCAAGAAAACTACGACTACTACTCAGAAGCGTACTACAACGACCAAGAAGAAGTCGACAACCACAACGAAGAAAACAACGACTAAAAAGACTTCAACCAAGAAGTCGTCATCGCAGAAGAATCAGACATATACGAATGCTAACATCAAGAATCTGCAAAATCAGCGAACCAAGATTCAGCAGCAGATTAAGCAGCAGGAGCAGGCTCTCAGGGCAAACAAGGCCGATGTGAAACAGCGACTGCAGAACCTGATGGTGCTGAACACGGCTATCGATGAGCGTCAACGTAGCATCGACAATATTCAGAAAGATATCACGGGTCTTGATGGCGACATTGCAATCCTGAAGGCCCAACTGGCGACACTTGAAGATCAACTGGCTGACAGAAAGCAGAAGTATGTGAAGTCGATGCAGTATATTGCCCGCCACCGGAACGCACAGGACAAGTTGATGTTCGTGTTCTCTGCCGATAACTTTGCCCAGATGTTCCGTCGTATGCGCTTTGTGCGGCAATATAGTGATTTCCAGCGTGCACAGGGCGAGGCTGTGAAGGAGAAACAGCGTCAGGTGGAAGAGAAAAAACAGCAACTTGAGGAGGCTCGTGGTCAGAAGAACGTCTTGCTGAGCAAGGACAAGAAGGAGAGAGAGGCTCTTCAGGGACAGCAGGACGAACAGAAGCAGATGGTGAGCAGCCTGCAGAAACAGCAGAAGACCATACAGGGAATCATCACCCAGCAAAAGCAGAAGGATGCAGCCTTGAATGCTCAGATTGACCGTTTGATTGCCATCGAGGTGGAGAAAGCCCGTCTGCGTGCTGAGGCTGAGGCCAAGAAGAAGGCTGCCGCAGAGGCCGCTGCCAAGAAGAAACGTGAGGAGGAACTGGCTAAGAAACGTGCTGCTGCCGAAGCCGCCGCCAGAGAAAATGAGCGCAGAATCGCTGAGGCTAAGAAGCGTGAGGCAGAGGCAAAGGCTGCTGCTGCCGCTGCAGCCAAGAGCAATGACGAAATGCAGAAACAGCGCGCAAAGCAGAAAGCCCGTGAGGCTGAAGCAAGCCGTCTGGCTGCAGAGAGAAAGGCGAAGGCCGATGCAGAGCGTAGCAAGCGCGAGATCGCATCTGCAAAGGAAGAGGCCGAGTCGAGTTCAACGATGACCAAGGCCGACAGAATGGTCAGTGGCGGTCTTGAGATGAACAAGGGTCGTCTGCCGATGCCTATCACAGGTTCGTACAAGATTGTCAGCCATTTCGGACAATATAATGTCGATGGTCTGCGGAATGTCATTCTTGACAATAAGGGCATCAATATCTTAGGTTCCAGTGGTGCTCAGGCGCGTTGTATCTACGACGGCGAAGTGAGCGCAATCTATCAGTATTCCGGAATCTGGGTTGTCATTGTGCGTCATGGTGCCTATTTCTCAGTCTATTGCAATCTGCGCTCCGTCAGTGTAGGCAAGGGTCAGAAACTCTCCGCAAGGCAGACTATTGGTACGGTTGGCCCCGATAACATCCTGCAATTCCAATTGCGCAAGGGCGTTTCCAAACTCAATCCTGAAGCATGGCTGGGACGATAGACGTGTGAATAAGCCTTAAAAGCCTTAAATAATTGTCTATTTTTGTTTGTTAAAAAACCTTTAATAATGACTACAAAATGGCAAAAAATAATTTTATTTCGCCAAATTGTATTAATTTTGCACCAAATAGACTTAAATTCCATAAGGTCTTTAGTGAAATGTAAAGAAAAAGTTTATAACTGAATAACAATTTAAAGAAATTCTATGAAGAAAAGACTAACGATGATCTTGGCTTTCATGTGCCTTTCACTTGGAGTGGCCGTGGCTCAGACCAAGATCTCGGGTACGGTTATTGCCCAAGACAATGATGAGCCGATCATTGGAGCGGTGATTAAGTTGAAAGGACAGAAATCAGCCCTTGCTGTGACCGATGTTGACGGAAACTTCTCGTTTACGACAAGTCAGAGGAATCCTTCAATTGAAATCAGTTCCATTGGCTACGTGACCGTTACAACTAAGGGAAGTCAGAACATGACTATCAAATTGACTCCGGATTCAAAGTCAATTGATGAAGTCGTGGTGACAGGTGTGCAAAAGATGGACAAGCGAATGTTCTCTGGAGCAACAACCAAAGTAGATGCCGACAAAACCAAATTGTCAGGTATGGCTGACGTGAGCCGCTCACTTGAAGGCCGTGTGGCTGGTGTGAGTGTGCAGAACGTGTCGGGTACTTTTGGTACAGCCCCGAAGATTCGTGTGCGTGGTGCTACTTCCATCTACGGTACTTCAAGCCCGTTGTGGGTTGTTGACGGTGTGATTTTGGAAGGTGCGGTTGACGTTAGTGCCGACGACCTTTCGTCAGGTGACGCTGAGACCCTGATTTCCAATGCTATTGCCGGTCTGAATGCCGATGACATTGAGTCTTTCCAGGTGCTGAAAGACGGTTCTGCAACTTCTATCTATGGTGCACGAGCCATGTCGGGTGTGATCGTTATTACCACAAAGAAGGGACGCACTGGTCACAGCACAATTAACTATACAGGTGAGTTCACCTATCGTCTGAAGCCCAGTTATTCCGAGTATAACATCTGTAACTCTCAGGAGCAGATGGGTATCTATAAGGAAATGGCTGCAAAGGGCTGGCTGGAGTTCTCTTCATTGGCTAACGGTAGCAGTTCTGGTCTTTACGGACGTATGTATAACCTGATTGCGCAGTACGACGAGACGAAGGGACAGTTTGGTCTGCCTTATACCGATGCCGCAATGAACGCCTATCTCCAGCAGGCAGAGTTCCGTAACACCGACTGGTTCGACTTGTTGTTCCACAACAACATCGTCCAGACTCACTCAGTGAGCGTTTCTTCGGGTACGGAAACATCGAACCTCTATGCTTCGTTGTCAGCATATAACGATCCGGGTTGGACTCCTTCCAGCAAAGTTGAGCGTTATACCGCCAACCTGAATGCTTCGTTCAATCTCTCGAAGAATTTCTCGATCACGATGCGTGCAAATGGTTATGTACGTAATCAGGACGCTCCTGGTACGCTGAATCGTAGTATCGACCCTGTTAGCGGTGCTGTAAGCCGTTCGTTCGACATTGCTCCTTTCAGTTATGCGATGAACACTTCACGTACGCTTGACCCAACAGGTAACTACACACGAAACTATGCTCCGTTCAACATTTTCGACGAACTTGACAACAACTACCTGAATCTGCAGGAGACTTCTCTGCAGTTCCAGGGTGAGATTTCGTGGAAGCCTATTCAGGGTCTTGAGATCAATGCTCTCGGTTCTTATCGTTATCTTGACATTTCGCGTAACACCTATGTGTTGAACCATTCGAACCGTGCAGAGGCCTATCGTGCAGGTGTTGACAATCCTAACATCCGCGATAACAACACCTATCTGTATCGTAACCCCGATGAGCCCAACTCACTGCCTGTTTCGGTAATGCCGCAGGGTGGTATTCACACGCTGAACACCAACAACGCAAAGCAACTTTACTTCCGCGCACAGGCACAATATAATAAGGTGGTCAATGAAGGTGAGCATGTCTTCAATGCCCTCGTAGGTATGGAAGCCCGCAAACTGACACGTGACGCCTATGAGAACAACGATTTCGGTGTGGACTATGAGAACAGCCGTATCGTCATCGAGACTCCATTGTTCTACAAGCAGGCAAAGGAAGAAGGTACTGAACTTACCGGTTTTGCTAAGTCTTGGAACTACAGCCTTGCCTATTTCGCCAACTTCAACTACATGTGGAAGGGCCGCTATGTAATCAACATCACTGGCCGTTACGACGGATCTAACCAGTTGGGTAAGAGCCGCCAGTCGCGTTGGCTTCCCACATGGAACGTTTCT
The DNA here is from genome assembly GCA_024697645.1 of Prevotella sp. GTDB lineage: Bacteria > Bacteroidota > Bacteroidia > Bacteroidales > Bacteroidaceae > Prevotella. The sequence goes on along the minus strand of JAILFH010000091.1, from coordinate 19,552 downwards.
CCTTCTTGGAACATTGATGAGGAGCCGTTCTTCAAGCGCCTCGTTGAGCGTACCAATGGAGCCATCTCCTATGCAAAGTTGCGTATGTCTTATTCACTCGTAGGTGACCAGACTGCTGCCTCTAACGCTCTGCCTATCTTCAATTCTGCAGTGATCTGGCGTCCTCTCGCCGATCAGCAGGAGACTGGTATCCAGATGTCAAGTTATGGTAACCAGAACCTTACCTATGAGAAGAAGTACGAGTATAACGTTGGTATCGACCTCGGTTTCATCAACAACCGCATCAACTTCGTGTTCGATGCTTATTGGCGCGACAACTTCGACCTGATGGGTTATCTGCAGACACAGATTCAGGGCCGTCAGTTCGCCAATGTGGCTTCCATGAAGTCAAGAGGTGTTGAGGCAACGCTTTCTACCAAGAATATTCAGGGTAAGGATTTCCAGTGGACATCTGACTTCACGTTTGCCTACAACCACACCGAGATTACTGACCTGCTGAGTTATTCAAGAGTAATCGACCTCGTACAGCAGGGCGGTTATGCTCGTAAGGGCTATGACCACCGTGCACTGTTCTCCATCCCGTTTGCTGGTCTGAACGATGAGGGTATTCCTCAGATCATCAACCAGAACGGTGATGTGACAACGACCAATATCAACTTCCAGGAATACGACAAACTCGACTTCCTGGTGTACGAAGGACCGACAGAACCCACAATTACTGGTGGTCTGAACAATATGTTCAAGTATAAGAACTGGCGTTTGAACGTCTTCCTGACCTATTCATTCGGCAATGTGGTGCGCCTCGACCCGGTATTCAGTGTTGGATATTCTGACATGAGCGCTATGCCGAAGGAATTCAAGAACCGTTGGGTGGAGCCTGGTGATGAGAAATATACCGATATTCCCGCCATTGCTTCTATCCGCCAGTACTACAACAACACGCAGTTGGGCTATGCTTACAATGCCTACAACTATTCTACTGCTCGTGTTGCCAAGGGTGACTTCATCCGTCTGAAGGATGTATCGCTCACGTATGAGTTCTCAAAGAGTCTGCTGAAGCACGTCGGACTGGGTTCCGCTTCGCTGAAGTTGGATGCTACGAACCTTCTCCTTTTGTATGCTGATGATAAACTTAACGGACAGGATCCTGAGTTCATCAATGCAGGTGGTGTGGCTAACCCACTCTCTAAGCAGTTTACGTTGACAGTTCGTCTGGGTATCTAATTAATAGTGACATTCAGAATTTAGAAGTTAAAACAATAATAAGCAAAAATATATGAAGTCAATTAAATATTTAACTCTGCTTTTGGGTGTAGGTGCTTTAACGCTGTCGTCTTGTAACGACTTCCTTGATCAGTTACCCGATGAGCGAACACAAATTGACAATGAGACAAAGGTGAAACAATTGCTCATTGCCTCATATCCATCAGCAAACTATGGATGGATTTGTGAGATTTCCAGTGATAACATCATGGATAATAATGCTCAGCACTTGCCTATCAGTTCGTCTTCCGAGCAGATTTCTGCACGCTACAACCTTGGTTCCTATGGTCGTCAGGACGATGAACTCTATCGCTTTGAGCCTTGTGTGTCGTCAGACAATCAGGATACTCCCAGTTATCTGTGGTCAAGTTTCTATGAGGGAATCATCTCTGCCAACTATGCACTGGATGGAATCCAGAGCATCTATGAGGAAACAGGAGAGATGACCGAGAGCATGAAGCACAGCCGTGCTGAAGCCCTGCTGATTCGTGCCTACTGTCACTTCATCCTTGTCAATGTATTCTCACAGGCCTACAAGGATCCTGAGGCAAGCAAACTTGATCAGGGCGTACCTTATGTTGATAATACCGAGACCGTAACAGATTTCCAGCATCAGTATGATCGTGGAACAGTTGCAGGTGTCTATGAAAAGATTGAGAAAGACCTGCTGGAAGGTCTGAAGGACGTGAGCGATGCTGATTACGATGCTATCAAGTATCACTTCAATGTTGAGGCTGCCCACGCATTCGCCGCTCGTTTCTATCTCTTCAAGCGCGATTATGCAAAGGTGATTGAGCATGCTAACGCTGTGCTGACTACCGATCCCACACAGATGGCTTCGAAGTTGATGAAGTATGATGGTTTTGGCGATTGCACCTATATGGATGACTATCTCCAGATCTTCAATGATCCCACGTCGCCCAACAACCTCTTCCTGCTCAATACGATGTCGCTCGTCGCTCGTCATGGTCTGGGTTATCGCTATGCTAACAACAGTACCCGCATTCGTGAGATCTATTATCACATGACTCCTTGGAATGGTCGTTACTACGCTTATCCAATGGTTTGGCAGGCAGGTTACACCTTCTGGACTGGTCGTGACTATGGCTACTTCCCCGCTAAGGCTGGTGAAGAGTTCGAATATACCGACAAACTCGCAGGTATTGGTTATGTACATACAATCCGCCGTGAGTTCACCTGCAGCATGCTTCTTCTGGAGCGTGCAGAGGCTGAGGCAATGCTTGGCAAGTATGCCGACGCTGCCGCCGACCTCATCGCATACAACCACAGTCTGATTTCGTTCTCGGAAGCAGAGGCACAGTCGGCTGCTGCTGTTGGCGTTCGCGATATGACACAGGCCGATATCGATAGTTACTTCGGAACTCCTATGAGAAATGAAACCGATTACGGAAAGGTCAACTGCTTTGAGAACTGGGATTTCACTCAGAACATGAGTTCTTCGTTCGTAGTTCCTCAGGAGGCAGTGAAATACATGAATGCCGTGAATGAGTTCCGCCGCATTGAGCGTCTCTTCGACGGTGACCGTTTCTTCGACCTGAAGCGCTGGGGTATTGAATACAGCCACGTTTATGGTAACTACAACCACGCATTCGAAGGCGAAGGCAGTGATCAGGACGAGATTACCTATACGATGACCTGGAATGATCCCCGCCGTGCTATTGAGGTTCCGCAGGATGCTATTCAGGCTGGTCTGACACCATCACGCCCGATTATCAACGAGCCTAATGGTACAAGTTACACGAAGGCCTATCCCTATGAAGGATACTTTAGTAAAGATTAAAAGAAGGAGGACAACAATATGAAATTGAATCTTAGAATATTAGTATTTGTCTTTGCGGCACTATTGTCGACAAGCGCATTCATTTCGTGTAGCGACGACGACTTTGGCCCAAGCATTTTCGATACCCAAGAGCATCCTCTTGATCGTACGGTCTATACATTCCCCCTTGATACCTTCATCAAGAAGAACTTCCTGGAGAAGTATAACATGCGCTATTACTATCGTTTGGAGGACATCATGTCCGACAAGCAGAAGAACCTTGTTCCCGCTTCCTACGAGGCCAGTAAGAAACTTGCTGTGCTCACCAAGTACCTCTGGTACGAAGTGTATGAGGATCAGGGCGATGAGGATTTCATGAAAAAGAATTCTCCGCGCATTATCCTGCTGACAGGTTCTCCTTCGGTGAATGCAACATCGCACACCGAGACGCTGGGAACTGCCGAGGGTGGTCTGAAGATTTATCTTTACAAGGTGAACTCACTCGATGAGAACAACATCGACCACCTGAATAAGTATTTCTTCCACACGATGCACCACGAGTTTGCTCACATCCTCGACCAGAACAATTCTCGTCCGCAGGCGTTCAACCTGCTCTCGAATGGTAAGTACGACCCGATGTCATGGGGTGAGGCTCATGATTCACTGAAGGCTGGTCAGGGCTTTGTTACGCCTTATGCAAGTTCGGCTGCCGGTGAGGACTGGGTGGAGACCCTCTCCTGCTATGTTGGCAACGACTCTCTGCAGTGGGCACGCCTTTTGAGTGCAGCGCATTATGAGTGGGAGTCTATCGATTTGTCAAACACCGACTCCATCAATACTCTCTATCGCATGGGTGCCAATGTTGACTCAGTAGGCTATATCCACACTGTCAGTAGCGCTGCTACGAAACTGGTGCGTAAGGTCATCAAGCGTAATGCCGACGGTTCTGCCGCTTTGGATGCTGACGGAAACATTGTATTCGACTGGCCCAGTGGAATTAAGGGCGATGAGTTGATTCTGCAGAAACTTCAGATGGTTCGTGAGTGGCTGTTGACCTATTATCATATTGATATCGACAAGATGCGTGATTTCTTGCAGAAGCGTACTTATGTAACCGATGAAAACGGTCATTTCGTACTTCGCAATGGCAGTCTTGTCAATCGTCTGACTCAACCTTCTCCTGAGGATCCCAGTAAGACCATTATGGAGAAACTGCTTGAGCAGGTTGACCAGTATGAAAGTTTAATGATTAAAGATTAATAAGGAGGAACCAAAGATATGAAGAAAACATTTTTCTATGCGCTGCTTTTCGCGTCGGGCATGATGCTTGCAACCAGTTGTGTCCACGAAGAAGACGATATCTTCGATGCCTCAGCCGCAGAACGACTGAATGCTGCCAGCGAGAAATATACCAATATACTCTTGGGCGGTGAAGGCGGATGGCTCATTGAGTACTATCCCACTAACGAAGATGCTCCCACTACCGGTGAGGGTTATCATTGGTTGGCAAAGTTCAATAAGGATATGTCGGTCAATGTAGGTATGAACAACTATTTTTCTGGTAACAAATATACAGAGTATAGTTCTTCATGGGAAGTTATTACGGATAATGGTCCCGTGCTTACCTTCAACTCCTACAATCCTAACGTTCACGTATTCTCCGATCCTGACTTGCGCTCAATTCCTGGTTCCGATGAGAATGTCTGGGGAACAGGTGTTGGTGGCGACTATGAGTTCGTGATTGTTCAGGCTCCTTCGGAGGAAAGTCCGTTCATCATGCTGAAGGGTAAGAAGCGCGGTACTTATAATCGCATGACTCCGCTGCCTGCTGGTACGGATTTTGCGGAATATCTCGCCGATTTGGCAACGTTCAAGAACAATCTTTTTCCAGCGAATGCAGTGAATGAGAACGTAATGACTATTGGTGGAGAGAAGTATTATATCAATTCTGCTAGTACAGGCATTCTTGGTGTTTATCCTCATGATGGTGATGCCATTACAGAAACATCTTCTCATCCCTTTATGATTTCTAAGCGTGATGAAAAGTATTATTTCCGTTTCCGCACTGCTTTTGAGGCTAACGATACAGAGGAACAGGAATTTGTCTATGATGCAGAAAATGATCGTTTTGTTGGTGTGATGAATGCCGAAAATACCATTGAAGGTGAGAATCCTTCACTGTTCCTCCAGACCTGGTTTGGAATGAATGCTAAGTGGGCTATGGTTACGGGGACCCATCCTTATGAAATGTCTGAATCATTCACTCCGTATTATCAGGACGCTGCTAGTGGTGTTGCGAAAACAGGCTGGACTATTCAGAATGTTTCCTTTAGACTTGAGGGTGAAGATATGGTTCTTGACATTGCTGCCCGTAATGCACGTCGCCAGACAGTAACGCTGTCCTATCTCTTCTCGAGCCAAGTTGCAGAGGACTACACTTGGGAAATTAGTTATAAAGAACCAATTGTTACAGAGCGCAATAAGACGTCAGAGACAGTCCTTAACAATGTGCCTGCTTTGCTTACGTTTCTCCAGAAGCTTTCGGGTTCGCTCCGCGCTTCGAGCACAACAACTAAATTTGAACTCTCAACTCTTCGTCTTGCATATACTGATGACAGCAATAGTTGGTTCAACGTACACACAGCATATTAAATTTTATTCATAATTTTATTTATTCATTTTTAAATTCATTTCAATATGAGAAATCTTTTACTATCTTTAGTCTTACTCCCGTGCATGACTCTCGTCAGCCAGGCGCAGGTCAGCACAAAGGTGAGTAGTCAGAAAGCCGTAAAGGCTCATGTGGAAGTTTCTGCTAAGGCATCTACTTACGTACAAAGTACGAAGCCAGTGAATGCAGTATCTTCCGTGATTCAAGCTGCCAATATCCAAAAAGCTGCACCACTTGCAGCAGGAGAAGATTTAGAGGCATTCTATCTACCTCCTTCAGGCATTCTTTATGCTGGTATCTATGATGCTTCTCAAGGAGGCGAGGACAGTGGTATTAACCCAGGTGAGGTTGCATGGTATATCCGTCCTGATTTCTATGTGAAAGCTCGTGAAGAGCACAAGTTCTTAAACTATTGTTCTTGGGATGAGGAAAATGACCATGTTACAGTTTGGACTGATGGTAATGATGAGGAGCTCGAGATGGATTCCTTGGAGAATGGTTTTGCTTCTATTTGGGGAGCAAATTATGTTCCTCAGGTTTCTATTACCCAAACTCTTCTCACTAAGACTTATTCTATCCATGGCGAAGCCTCAGATGGATCAGAAGTTCGTGGTGTTTGGTGGTCATCTTCTGATGATTTTATCCCTCTGACAAGTGCAACGATGTATGCTTCTACATACTCTGGCTATAGCGATGTTACTATGGATGCCAATGATAATTGGTTTGATACAGAACTGAAGACTATGGGTTTTGGACAGTATGTAAGTGGTTCTCAGGCTCATGTTTATGCTGAGAGCGTATATGCATTCCTTTATTCAGAAACAGCTGATGCCGAGGCTCCCCTGAATGGTGAGACCCTTACAGCAACTGTTTACACCTTCAATGAGGATGGCTCGATGGTGGAGTTTGCAAAGGCAACAGCAACAGATGAAAATATTGTTGGTAAAACAACTTACGGCGGTTATAAACTGAAGTTTATCTTCCAGGAAGAGGATCCTTTTATGGGCGTGGTTGAATCTCCTATCGTTCTCCCTGCTGAAGATATGATGGTTGTTATCACAGGATTTGAGAATGTTACAGCTCCAACTCACCCGCTTATTCAGGCTGTAGGAGAATTTGGAATTAGTGCTGGTGGTTATGCACTGCTTGAGGACAACTCGTTCGGCACAGTTGGATATCGTAACGATCCTGACGTTCCCCAGTTTGACTGGAACATTGGTTTCGATGGAAAGGTTATTGACGTAGAGCTCGCAAACGATGACTATGTCGTATTCCCTGTTGAAGGTGGTCTTGGAATATCCGGTACAGGAACAGACGAAGAGACAGGCGAAGAAGTTGTTTACAATGATATTGATTTCTATTCAAGCGTAAATCATGAAGAATGGGAAATTCTGGATGCGCCTGAATGGGTAACGGGTGTTTCTTACAATGAGGATTATTTCGAGAAAGGTTGGATGCTTTGGTACCTCGAGGCAGAGGCTCTGCCCGAAGGTGTTGAAGGACGTGAAGGTGTTGTTACATTCTATGTTTATGGTAAAGAATTCCCCGTAAAGGTTAAGCAGGGCGAGGTTGCAGAAGAAGATTTTGTTACGGAGATTAATGTTGAGCGCGAAGTCGGTCAAGGTTATGGTGTAACAAGCTATGAGCCTGATTTTGCAGGTGCACTTGAGTATCTTGGAATCGAAAGTCCTACAGATGCAACTCTTGTTGGTATTAATGCCGATGGATCAGAAGAGGCAGCTCCTGGTCCTGGTGGTATCGACGGATGGTGCGATGCTGATGGAAACTTCATTGGTTGGGGACAGGAAAACACACGAATCTGCGTGAAGTTCTTCCCCTCAGTTCCTCAATATGAGATTTGCGATATGAATGGTGCTGACGAGGTAGGCAAGACCTACACAGTGAAGTATGCCCTGAAGGCTAACGACAAGAAGGCCATATTCAGCATTAATGTAACATTCATTGAGAAAGAAGTACACATTTACAAGCCTGAGATTATAAAGACCATTGAGATTGCTCATCTTGAGAAAGCTGCTACTGCTTACTGTGAGGAAGAGCCTGCTCCTACATTTGATGTTGCTGAGGTTTGTTCAGCCTTGGGTATTGAGAATATTAGCGAAGCAAAGGCTTACATTGTGAATGTCACAGATGGAAACTTTGTAGAGAATACTGGTAACATAGATGGTTGGCGCAATGCTGATGGTGATGCTGCATCTTGGGCTGAGAGTGCTAATGGCTTCTGCCTCAAGCTGAACAATCCTGCAAGTGGTGAATTCGACTACACGGGTGCTCACGATGGAAACTTCCAAGTTGGTGACACATTTGTTGCTCAGTGGGGTATTGTTGCTAACGAGAAGGCTGTTTTGTTGAAGGTTACTATTACGTTCGCTGAAGATCCCACTGGTATCAGCGAACTGAATGCCGACGAGCAGAACAACGTGATCTACAACCTGAATGGCGTTCGCATGCAGAACACCCAGCAGAAGGGTATCTACATCATTAACGGTAAGAAGGTTGTTCGCTAATCACAATTCCGATTAGGCGTTCACAAAACGCATCTATACGACGGGAAGTCACTACGGTGGCTTCCCGTTTTCTTATTGCTTTAAACTTTTTCCATTTTCTGCATCTAATATTCTGAACTCTTTCCACATTATATAATTCTTACCTATGCCTGCAACATTTACGATAGAACTGCTACTCCAATCGCCCGTTTTTCATCTTTATTAATAATAAATCCATTGATTTTTGAAATATTCTTCGTACCTTTGCTGCCGCAATACAAAAAATTGACTGATTAGTAACCTGATCTTAAATTAAAATCATTATAATATGAAACGTGCATATCTGCTGTTTGTCATTGCCCTCTTTGGATGCATCGTAGCCAACGCTGTTCCTGCAAAGGGTAACCTTGTGAAAGTAAAACAACCCGATGGATCGGAGGTTTCGATTCGTCTTGTAGGCGATGAATATCTCCATTTCAACACCACCGCTGATGGCTATAGTGTTGTTCGCGACAATCGTGGCTATTTTGTCTATGCCGAGCGTTCCGCTTCAGGCAAGTTGGTTCCAACGGCACAAGTTGCTCACAATGCAGAGACTCGTGATGTAGCCGAGAATGCTTTCCTTTCGAATATCCAGAAATACATCCAGCCTGAGATGGAAACCTCAGTTGCTGAGGAAAAGACTCGCGAGCGCGAACGTCGTCTCAGTGCACAGGAGCGTCATTCTGCTCCCAGTTACGACTACACTAAGTTTCGTGGACTTGTCATCCTTGTCGAATACAACGACCGTTCGTTCGACCATCCCAACTATAAGGATGTGATTACAGAAACCATCACTAAGGAAGGTTTCACGGGCTATTATGACTACAACAATCGCTGGGTGAACTGCACAGGTTCGGTATTTGATTACTATAAGGAGAACTCGATGGGTGCATTTATGCCGCAGTTTGACGTCGTAGGCCCGATTCTGGTTGATCAATCGCAGTACTATGCTGAAGGAACCTCTAATGCTACTCAACTGATTTATGACGTTGTTAATGCTGCCGACGAGGAAGTTGATTTCAGTCAGTACGATGGTGATGGCGACGGCTATGTAGATATGGTCTATTTCATCTTTGCCGGCCACGGAGCCAATGTAGGCGGAAATAATTCAGGTCTGATTTGGCCACACGCCAGCCAGGTCTATAATCCCAATGGTGGCGGTTGGAACTGGCAGGTTCGCAAGGATGGAGTTGTGCTGGGCCGCTATGCCTGTTCAACTGAACTTGCAGGTAGCGATGGCTCTTATGGATATAATGCAAGCCGCACGATTGATGGCATTGGCACCATCTGCCATGAGTTCACCCATGTTCTGGGTTTGCCTGACTTCTATGACGCTGACTATAGTGGTTCAGGCGGTGAGAGCAATACTCCCGGTGACTGGACGCTGATGGCTTCTGGTTGCTACAACAACTATTCGCGCACTCCTGCAGGCTATTCTCTTTTCGAGCGCTATGCCGTTGGTTTTGCTACACCAGAGGTCATTGAAGGAGAGGGTTCCTATACCATCGAGAATCTCTACGAAAGCAATTCAGGCTATCGCATCAATAGCGGGCAAAACAAAGAGTTCTTCATTCTCGAGAATCGCCAGCAGGAACGTTGGGACCAGTATCTTCCTGGTCATGGTCTTCTGATTTTCCGTGTCGACTCAACAAGTACGCGCGTCTGGACCAATAATACAGTGAACAACAATCCGAAGCACAACTATTATGAACTCGTGCGCGCATGTGGAGTTCTGGGTTCTGGTGGCTACGATCCGTTCCCTGGCCGTGGAAAAGTTACTGCAGTAAATAACACTACTACGCCAGCAAACCTGCTAAGTTGGGGAGGGAAGGAAACCCAGTGGGGACTCTTAAATATCAAAGAGAGCAAAGGTGTAATCAGTTTTGACATCGAGGACACCTACGTTCTTCGTAATCTCACACTGCCCGAAGAAGTCGTAGTGGGACTGGGTCATAGTCGGCAACTTGTTTACACTGCAGAGCCTTCCTATGCTAAGTACGAACTCACTTGGAAATCAGCAGATGAGAATGTTGCAACAGTCGACAGCGAAGGTTTGGTAAAGGGTGTAGCCCTTGGAATCACAACGATTACTCTCGAAAGCGATAATGGACTTGTTGCGGAATGTAAAATAGAAGTGAAGGAACTTCCTGTCTATGACAATATCGGTAGTGTTCGTGCTCTTGAGGAACAAACTGAAGGCTATGTGAATCTTACAGATGCTCAAGTCCTATATGTCGATGATGGTGATATCTATCTACGTGATGCTTCTGCGGCTATTGTGCTTCGCGGTACCAATATTGAAGCAAAGCAAAACGATATTCTTAATGGCACACTCTATGGTTGCTTTACGAAAGTAAATCGTATGCCTTATTTCAATGCTGTTGAGAATATTACGACAACTGAAGAAGTTAAAATAACAATAGGAAGTGAGGTTGAACCCCGTCATGTGAAATTTGGAGAGTTGACAGAGGCCGACTACGCAGACATGTTGAGCGTTGATACGGTGCAACTTGTATATGAAAATAAGAGCATCTTCGCTATTGAGAGTGACAATAAGGCTCGTTTGTTCAATAACTTTGCAATTAAGAACATCAAGGCACCAAATACGGTTGATAATAAGTATTTCCAGGTGACTTGCATCTTCGGTACACATGTTGTCAACGACGAGGTTATCGATGAACTCTATCTGCTCGGTTCACCCGTTGAAGTGGAGGTTATTGATACAGGCATAGAATCCATTCAGGAGACGATTTCTGGTCAGCAGGTTATTGATGCCATCTACGACCTGCAGGGACGCCGTGTGAAGGCTACAGAACTGCGTAAGGGCATCTATATCATTAACGGCCGTAAGGTTGCCATTCAATAGGCCCTTCGGGTAGTCCTGACGGACCGTCCAATAATAGTAGTCGCAGAATATTTTCTTAGGAATATAATCGACAAGTTGTTTTAGTTGTCGGAGTTGTTCGCGATATTCAGCATCAACTCTTCACACTAAAACAACTTGTTTTCTTTTTGTCCGCTCCTTAATGAAAGGCTGGAGCATTCCTCCAGTCCTTATAGCGATTGAGACCAGAAGACGAGTTTTCCCAATAGGGCGTATGTGGTAAGATTAGGCAGAATATGTCCTTCGTCTATAGAGAGCACACATCTTGACCGTATAAAGCATACTTTTAGACGATACAGAGGATACCTTTCTACCATACAGAGGATACCTTTCTACTATAGAGAGATGTCCTTTCTATATGTACAAAGGTATGCTTTCTATGGTACAGAGCATTGCTTTCTAAGGTCAAAAGGATGCTTTTGTATAAACCGACAGAATTTTGCATTCTAACTCCTCATTATAGATGTATCTGATTCTCCACAATAGACGTTTATGGCTCCCCACAATAGACGTTGGAAATGTTGCAGACATCGCTCGTGGGCAACAGGCATAAAAAATGCCGGGTATTTAGCATCACTGCGAATACCCGGCTACTAACAGAATAACAATTTTGAGTGTTTAGTTTTTCTGCTTGTATGTAAAGCCCGTTCGGAACACTTGGTGGCAATCATCAATGTGGATGAATTGCTCAAGCCTTGGGGCTATTCTTTTTGCTTTGTTAAGCGAAGAGTGAAAGAGGAAGAACGAGTGAATGAAACAACTCTCCTCCCTCTTGGGAGTTATGAATGTAGAGGCAGGCAGAGACGCCTGCCTCTTATCCATTAATCATTCTCAACGAGACCACTGTAGCGAACACCGCTTACGCGATAGTTCTTGTAGCCATAGGCTGCAGGATAGTCGTCGTCACTGAACGATACGTAGAATACGATGGAGTCAGCGGGAGAACCGTTGTTCTGACGACCTGCCTGCGGCAGAATCTTACCACCTGTAACCTGTACGTTGATATCCTCGTAATCAGCCACCAAGTTGTTGTTCTCGGTAGTTGTGGTCTGGAAGGTCAGAGCCTGCTGGTCGCAGTTCACTTTCACCTTGAAGTCCCAGAATGTAGAATTGTCGCTGACAATCATTTCATTGGGATTGTTGGCTGAAGTGTTGTAGGTGAGCATAATCACACGACCCAGGCCAAACAAGTCTTCAAAACCTGCCACAAGATTACCATTTTCATCGGCAGCATCAACGGTAACGTACCACTGTCCGGCAGTTGCCTCAGTTGCTGTTCCGCCAATATCATCTTTCTCGCACGATGTCAGAGCGAGACCGAAAAGCAGAGTTGCAAAATATAGTATTTTCTTCATAATCGTTTATTCTTTATTCCAGGTTTGATAAAACTGCATACCACTTACGTATTCAGCCATGATGGAGAATGACTTCGAATCAGCGTTGAATGTTCCGCTGAGGCCCATAAGACCATCGCCCCATCCGGGAATATAACTGTCGACCAAGCTGACGGTACCATCATCTGCAACGGCTATAACACCGCTCATAGCATAGTTCGTACCATAGCCTGCACGCTGGCAATACCAGCCACCCAGCAGGTCGTCAACAGAGTAAGTTCCGTCACCGTTGCCAATAATCAGGATCTCAAAACTGCGTCCATAGGCAACCTGAGCACCATTATAAAGGCGATAACTGTCAGCAGAAGTCAGATAGAAACCTTCGACAGCGTCGTTAGGATCGAGAACTACGACTGTACGGCTGGAGTTTGCTGCGATACCATCAGAATTCACAATTGAATACGTCACGGTGTAAACACCGCTTTGGCTTGTATTCACATTCGAAGTTACTACAACCTGATCCGAAACATCTTCTCCATCCAGTGTTGCAGTATAGCCAGGATCAGTAAAGGTTGATCCCTTGTCGATCACCATGTAGGTGTCACCTGCCAATTCCAACACGGGGTAGTAGGTGATGCGGCTCAGACCTTCAGTGTCCTTGTCGCAACTGGCCAAAGTAATAACGCCCAGTGCGAGAAGTATGGTATAAAATATATTCTTTTTCATATATATCTTTAATCTTTAATCATTAAGCGTTTAACCTTATTTACCCCAGAATACAGGTGTAGAATAGCCGGGGAATGCAGGAGAGTTGCTGTTGCGAGCAGTTGAAGACTCGGGATAGATCCAGCGTTCAAGCAGTTTGTTGGCACCAAGTTTGTCATCAACCTTGATAGGTGTGTAGAACGTACCGGGCACATAGAGTTCGGGCTTGTAAGAAGCGTCGTCTTGCTCGTTGTACATCTGAGAACCCTGAACACTGCCGAAAGCAGGATAGTCAAGGCGGCGTGCTTCGCACCAACCTTCAAATGTGTTCACGCCTGCGAGAGAAATCCACTTCGAAATACCGATGCACTTCTTGTAGTTTGACTGGTCGTAGGGGAACTGAGCAATGGCTTCTGCTGCTCCGCTTACGCCAGCAGTAGCGAACGAAGCCTCGATGGCAGCCTCATAGTGAGCCTTAGCCTGAGCGGCGTTGCCAGCCTTTGCATAGTACTCAGCAATGAAGAATTCGATTTCGCTGAGGGTAATCAGATAAACAGGCATGTCGTAGGAAGCCACGGGACGGCACCAATAGGTCGACTTGTAACTGTTAGAGGTCGAGAAGTTCGAACCAGAGATACCACCAGTGTACTCACCTGAACCATTCTTCTCGAAGAATGCTGCCAGACGACCGTCCTCATAGAGAACATCGCCATCGCTGCTCTTCTGAAGCATTGTACCGATGATAGCCACGTTGGCAACACAGTTGATCTGTGTAGAACCCCATGCAGTAGAGAATTCCTCAGCATAGAATGGGCTCAGAGCACCGCTCTCGTTTGACCAGCAGCCTTCCCAAGCGACATCGCTTGTGGGGAAGTTGTTCTGGCTTACAAGTGCTGCAATCTGTGAAGTGACATCAGCAACACCGCTCTCACGAGTGAGAATCTTCAGTTTAACGGCGTTAGCCAACTTAATCCATGCTGTAGAGTTTGCACCGGGGAGCAGGAAGTTGGTGGCAACGCGCTGACCGTCGCTGACCTTTTCAAGAGCAGCGTCGATCTCGGCAATGATGCCAGCATAGATGTCTGCGCCCTGATCGTACTTAGGAGTCGGGTTGGCAGCGTCGAGAGCCTCAGTGTAAGGAACTTCTCCATAGGCATCAACGAGAGCCTGATAGATGAATGCACGCAGGGTGGTGCAAGCCAGATAGGTGCCCCATTCCTCTTCCTGTTCAGCCAACTGGCGAGCAGTAGTGAGGTTCTTCAGTGCGCGCTGTGTCAACTGAGTGTAGTCAGAACTTGAACGTGTGGCAGACATTGTGAATCTGCTGTAGTCCAGATAGTTCGACGTACCGAAAGCGTGGCTGTAGTACTGAGCGAAGTATCCACCAGTGATGCGGAAGAAGTCGCCATAAGTACTGGCAAGGTTCATCTCAGCACCAGGGAACAGAATGTCAGTAGTCATATTCTCCTCTGCAGGAGAGTTTGGGTTCTTGTTGATATCCAGATAACTGTCACACGATGTTACCAGTAGACCCAAAACTATTACAATAATCAATGATAATTTCTTCATATCTTGTTTCCTCCTTCTGTTTTAGAACTTGATACCTACATTGAAACCGAAAATGCGGCAAGAGGGATTGGTGTATAACTCACCGAACATACCAGAGAGGTCGTTACCATCGGCACTAGCCTCAGGATCTACGAAGGTGTTCGACTTGTGAGTCCAAGTAAAGAGGTTGTTAGCGAAGAGCGAGAGCGTGATGTCGCTAAGTTGCAACTTGCGCACGAGTGAGCGCGGGAGTTGATAAGCGAGCGTGATGTTACGCAACTTCACGTAAGAACGGTCGAGCAGATAGGCCTCACCACCGAGGTTGTAGCCATAGTCGTTGTACCAAGTCTGGTAACTACCATCGTTCAGATAGATAGGAGTGGTGTTCTCACCCAGAATGGTCAGGTTGCCGTCAGCATCGTAAGCACCAACTACAGAGTTGGGAATGACGAACGGGCGACGATCGTTATAGGTAGTGATAGAACCGTTACCAGTGAACTGCATCAGGTTTCTTGTACGTGAGAACATGTAGCCACCCTTACGAATATCGAGTGCTGCGCTCAGTGTCAAGCCCTTCCAGCTCAGTGCTGTGGTAATACCACCTGTCCAGTCGGCGTTTACGTTCTTGCCAGTGTCCTGTACCTCATCGGTCAGCAGAGGCTGACCACTTTCACCAACGATGATCTTGCCGTCGTCAGTGTACTGAGGCAGATAGGTGAAGAACTCACCCATAGGCAGACCTTCAACAGCGCGCATGTAGACAGCATCGTTACCAGCTGAGAACGAGTTGATGTTCACCATGCCGCCTTCAAGGCTTTCAGGCATCGAGAGCACCTTGTTCTTGTTCTTTGAGAAGTTGAAGCCCAAATCCCAACGGAAATCGCGTGTGCGGACAGGAGTTGTATTAACGAGCAACTCAATACCAGTGTTGCGAACCTCACCGAAGTTGGTCACCATGTAAGAATAACCTGACGATGGGTCAACGGGCAGTGTGAAGATCTGGTCGCTTGTCGTACGTGTGTAGAACGCGAAGTCAACATTGATGCGGTTGTCGAGGAAAGCCAGATTCAGACCAGCCTCAAACTCCTTAGTCATCTCTGGTTTCAGCGAGAGGCTACCAGCAGTACTCGAAGCCTGGAAAGAGTTCACGCCGTTGAAGGGGAACGCAGTCAGATCCAAACCATAGTAACCACGGGTAGAAGCCTGTGAGTAGTTAGGATAGATCAGGTAGACACCAGCATCGTTACCGGTCTTACCATAAGCAAGACGAAGCTTACCGAAGTCAAGGATATTGTTCTTCGGGATGAGACGTGAGAAAATCCAGCTCAGTGTAGCACCGGGATAGAAATAGTGGTTCTTCTCCATAGGCAGTGTCGACGACCAGTCGTTACGAGCGGTGAGGTCGAGGAAGAGCATGTCGTCCCAACCAAAGGTTACATCGCCGAACAAACCAACGAGGCGGCGCTTTGACTGACTTTCGCTGAGTTCTGAACGTGTAGCACCATTACTGAGCTGCCAGAAGCCTGTGTAGAAAGTCAGACCATCGGTCTCACCCTGCATCCAAGTCTGATAGCGCTCGTTCATGTTCACACCAACGTTGATGTTCAGATCGAGTCTGCCGTCCAGATACTTGTCCTGCCAGTTGGCGAGGAAGTCGTGGTTGAGCTCGTAGTTACGCTGATAGTTCGTATAGACGTAACCATCCTGGTTCATGTTTGAGGGAGCATATCCGTAGTCCTCCTGAATGAGGGCATCGTCGAGTGCGATTTGCGGATAACCAATCTTGAAGTCGTAGTCTGTATAGTCGAAACCGAAACGATAGGTAAGTGTGAGCTGCTTCAAAGGCTTGATGTCAGCCTGAATCTTACCGAAGACCTGCTTACCATCCTGATGGTTGTAGTTGTTCTCAATGGCCCAGTAAGGACTGGTGATACCATAAGGAGTATACCAAGCCTCGGGAGTATCGAATGCATTGACGAGGTTCTTACGGTCAACGAGCGAAATGTCGCGCGGGAACTCAAGAATACCATCAATCATTGATGTACCCTGATACTGACCCACAGAGTTTGTGTTGTTCTTAGTGAAGTTCACGTTCGAAGAAAGCTTGAACCAGTCGGTAGCCTGATAGCTTCCACGATAGGCGATGGTGTTACGCTTGTAAGTGTCCTTATCCTTCGGGATAATACCATTGTCTGACGTGTAAGAATAGCTCAGGTAGTAAGTCATCTTGGAGTCGCTCGACATACCGCTCAAAGCCACAGAGTGGTTTGTGCTGACACCCGTGTCGAAGAAATCCTTGATGTTGTTCTCGGCAGCCTCAAACTTGTGGATGAGCTGCTGGTTGTTCCAGATAGGACCGTAAACCTGTGTTGAGCCGTCCATCTCGGGTCCCCAAGAACCGTTCTCGATGAAGGTCTGTACACCATTCCATCCCTGACCGAACTTGTTCTGGAATTCGGGCAGATTGGCTACTGTACGGAACTGAACGCTTCCGTCGTAACTGATGGAGAAGTTGCGAGCACCATTCTTCTGACCGCTCTTCGTAGTGATGATGATTACACCGTTAGCGGCGCGTGAGCCGTAAAGTGCAGTAGCGGCAGCACCTTTCAGCACGGTCATGTTCTCAATGTCGCTGGGGTTCACGTTGGAAATACCACCAATGGCGTTCTGCTGCTGCTGAGCCGAACGGGTAGTGTTCTGGAGGGGCACACCGTCGATGACGTACAGTGGCTGGTTGTTACCATTGATAGAACTGATACCACGGATGATCACAGAGTTTGCTTTACCCGGGTCGCTTGATGTAGCATTGATCTGCACACCAGCAACCTTACCAGCAAGCGCTGAGGTCACGTCGGTCAGTTTACCCTCGGTCAACTGTGCGTTGTCAATGGTCTGCGCAGAGTAGCCCAGCGTTTTCTGTTCACGACTGATACCGAGCGCAGTGACAACCACTTCGTTCAGAATCTTGTTGTCAGACAACATCTCGATACGCATGGTGCGAGCTGCTGTCACGTTAATGGTCTGCATGCCCAGATAAGAGATACGCAGTGTGGCACCACTTGACGGAACGGTGATTTGGAATTCACCATTGCCGTTGGTAACAGTTCCCTGGCTAGTGCCAACAATCTGTACGGCGGCACCCACGATGGGCAGTCCGTCTTCCTGAGACACTACGGTACCCCTGACTTGCGTCTGAGCCATCGCTCCTACTACTGACAGCAGCAGGGCGGCCAAAAACATTGTTAGTCTTCTTACCATAAATTCTCTCTTTTTAAATTAATAATGTATAAAAGGGTTTTGAAAATTATTATACCTCGTTATCCTCCTTCTATCCTTTCTCCCTTCAAAAAAAACTCGCCACTACGGGCGAAGCCTAGTTGTTCTTTTTTAACGAGTTTTATGTTTATGGGTGCAAAAGTAAATAAAAATTATCAAACAAACAAATAAAAATAAAGAAATAATGAATTTTTAGTCAATTATTTAACATTTCGGAAGCGATTTGCCTGTTTTTCTATCAAAAACAAAAATATGCATTCAAAAATCTTGACTTATGCTTTTCTCTCCCTCTTAATCCTTACAAATGAATGTCCAATGATAGTAATACAATCGAAAATGTTAAAAAATGGAGGGGATTCTACAAATTTTATACATTTTTTTTGTTTATTTGATTAAAAAGTTATAATTTTGCAAAGTTAAGACATGATATTTAGAAGTAAGTTGGCTAAACACGATGGCATTAAAAGAGAGGTTCATAAGAAACATATGGAAAACTTCAACCCAATGTTTTCTTCTTGCCGTGTGAACTCGGCTCTATAACTGCGTGCCCATGTCCAGGCACACGGAAGCCGTGCTTATCTTACCTTGTTTGAATGAAAGAATCTTTGAGAAGACATTATTTATTTTATTCATTAATAACTTTAAAAAGAGAGAATTTATGGTAAGAAGACTAACAATGTTTTTGGCCGCCCTGCTGCTGTCAGTAGTAGGAGCGATGGCCCAGACACAGGTCAATGGTACCGTAGTGTCTCAAGACGACGGTGAGCCCGTAGTGGGTGCCACCGTGATGGTTGTCGGCACGCAAGTTGGTGCAGTAACCGACATCAACGGTAAGTTCAGCCTTACTTGTCCGAAAGGCAAGAGCACGCTGCGCATTACCTATGTGGGTATGGAGCCCATTGAGGTGGGTGCCCGTCCGAACATGCACATCCTGTTGACAAGTGACAAGCAGGCCCTCGACGAAGTGATTGTCGTGGCCTATGGTACGACGAAGAAGTCGTCGTTCACCGGTTCAGCAGAGAACATCAGCGCCGACAAGCTGGAACTTCGACCCATCACCAACGTGGCCAAGGGTATTGAAGGCCAGGCTTCTGGTGTGCGGGGGAAAATGCAACTGCTATTTTCGAAAAAATGCAGAAAATTCACAATTGAACGGTGGGTGTGCGGAAGATTCCGAAAAGCAAGTTTTGAAGATTCCTGACAAAATGCACAAAAAACCAACCATAAAACTGTGAAAAACCGAAAAAGTTTGCAAAAATGTAAGTTCTTGTTGACTTTTCCTGCAAAAAGACTAAAATGAAATTACGAAAACGATTAAGTGAGACGAGGCTGGTACATTTTCGGAGGAACGACATGGTATCACTGAAAGATATTGCAGCAGCCTGCGGCGTCTCAATCGCAACTGTCAGCAAGGCGCTGAACAATCAGAGTGATATCAGCAGCGCGCGGCGGGAGGAGATAAGGCAGAAGGCGGCCGAGATGGGTTATCACCCGAACCTGAATGCGAGAGCACTGAAGACGAAGGTGACGCGCGACATAGGCGTC
>JAILFH010000063.1 GCA_024697645.1 Prevotella sp. | reverse complement strand
CCGAAAAAATGTGTACTTTTGCCCATGGTTATGTTTGTTTATGTTTGGCGACTGCAAAGATAACCAAAAGGGCTGACACCTTTGAATGGTGACAGCCCTAATTTTGTCTGATGAATCAATGTTTAGCGGACAGTAATAATTTACAAAAATAGACTACAGCATTGCATTCAAACAATTGTTTGGGCAATGCTGTAGTTTTTATTTCTCCAGACCAGAATTGTCGTCTTCGTCTGTCGATAGTTTGAATAACTTAAGCGGGATTATTTCTCCAATCGCTTCTCCAGACGTTGACTATCGTCTTCGTCTGTCGAGACTCTGGATAACTAAGGCAAGCCTTATTTCTCCAATCGCTTCTCCAGACGCTCACGGATGGCAGCGATGAAGCCTGCTGAGTTAACAGCCTTAGGCTCGATACCTTCCATAAGGTTAACGAGGTCCTTTGTGCAGATGCCTTCGTTGAGTGTGTCGAAGCAAGCAGCCTCGAGTTGGTCGCCAAAGTTCATCAGTTCGGGCAGGTTGTCCTTCTCACCACGTTTGCGCAGCGCACCGCTCCAAGCGAAGATGGTTGCCATTGGGTTCGTGGAAGTCTCCTCGCCAGCCAGATACTTGTAGTAGTGGCGAGTCACGGTGCCGTGAGCAGCCTCGTACTCGTAGTTGCCCTCGGGCGAAACAAGTACAGAGGTCATCATGGCGAGTGAACCAAAGGCAGTAGAAACCATATCCGACATCACGTCGCCATCGTAGTTCTTGCAAGCCCAGATGAAGCCGCCCTTCGAACGGATGACGCGAGCAACGGCGTCGTCGATCAGCGTGTAGAAATATTCCAGACCGCGCTTCTCGAACTCGTCCTTGTACTCCTGGAATACCTCGTCGAAGATGATGCGGAACTGAGCGTCGTACTTCTTAGAGATGGTGTCCTTCGTCGAGAACCACAGGCTCTCGTTCATGTCAAGAGCGAACTTGAAGCATGAGTGAGCGAACGAGCGGATCGACTTGTCGAGGTTGTGCATGCCCTGCAGCACACCAGCGCCCTTGAAGTTCTGAATTACAACTTCCTCGTGCTTGCCGCTCTCGCCGTCGAAGACGAGTTTGGCTACACCCGGTTCGTCGACACGAAGTTCAACACTCTTGTAGACATCGCCATAAGCGTGACGAGCGATGGTGATAGGCTTCTCCCAGTTCTTCACAGCGGGCTTGATGCTCGGAATGGTGATTGGTGTGCGGAATACGGTGCCATCGAGAATCGAACGAATTGTTCCGTTAGGCGACTTCCACATCTCATGCAGGTTGTACTCCGTCATGCGCTTTGCATTCGGGGTAATCGTTGCACACTTCACGGCAACGCCCAGGCGCTTTGTGGCTTCAGCCGACTCAACGGTGATCTGGTCGCGGCTTTCGTCACGCTTCACCAGTCCGAGGTCGTAATACTCGGTTTTCAGGTCAACGAACGGAAGAATCAGTTCGTCCTTAATCATTTTCCACAGGATGCGAGTCATCTCGTCGCCATCCATCTCGACCAGCGGAGTGGTCATCTGAATCTTGTTCATGTTATTAGAGCCCCCCTCTAATCCCCCGAGGGGGAAGCCGTATCAGGGGCTTGGGCTATTTTTTATTCGATTTTATAATTTCTATTTTAAGCAGTACACAGGTTTACCCGATGCCTGAAACCCGCCCCTCCAATGAGGAGGGACGGAGAATAGGCTATTTACTTCTTGTTCTTGTAATAGTTCATCAGGCAGCCGTCTGCCAGAATCTGGCGCTCATCGGTAGTGAGGTTCTGGAAGAACAGGTGGATGGGCTTCACACCATCTTTCGTGATGACCTGTGCGTCAATCTCTTCCTTACCACCGAGGATGGCTTCGCGGATGCCGGGGATGAATACCTTGTCGCCGGGCTCGTAGTCGAAGGGCACGTCGGGAGCAATCGTGAAGGGCACGATACCCCAGTTGATGCAGTTCGAACGATAGCGCTTCGTAGCATACTCGTAGCAGATGTTGCAGTCGCCACCGAGCACCTTCTGGCAAGATGCAGCCTGCTCGCGGGCAGAACCGTCGCCGGGTTTGTTGGCGAAGACGCAAGAACCGAAAGAAGTATCCTCAGCCTTGGCACCTACTGCAGCGAGAGCCTTAGCAACATTCTCGCTCACCTTGCCTTCGCGGCGTTCGATGTCCTGCTGCTGGATGCACTTGCTCAGGCCAACGTACTCAGGCACGCGTCGCGACAGAGCAAACTCAGAAAGTTTCAGCGGATTCGAGCGATAGGATGATGTCTCGCCCGAAGGAATGAGTTCGTCGGTCGTGGTGACGGGATCGTGAATGACTGCAGCCAGTTCGACGAGCATATTCTCCTGCATCGGATACATCTTAGGCCAGTCCTTGATGTTAGGACCATAGCGCAGTTCAGTCGAGAGATCTTCGTGACCAAAGCCGTAGAAGAGACGACGCTCATAGATCTTAGCGTCGTACTGGTAACGGGCGTGCTTGTCCTCGAACTCAACGTCGGTAGCAGCAGTGATGACACCGCCATTGGCAGCCGTAGCGGCAATAGAGCGAGCATCCATCAGTGCCACCAGTGAGAGTTGCCCCTGACCCGGCTTCGAACCTTCGCGATTGGGGAAGTTACGTGTTGTATGGCGGATAGAAAGACCATTGTTGGCAGGTACGTCGCCAGCACCGAAGCAAGGACCGCAGAATGCAGGCTTGATGACAACGCCAGCCTCGAGCAATTCTTCGGCGATGCCGCTGCGGGTTGTTGCCAGATAGACAGGAGTTGACTGTGGATAAGCCGACATCGTGAAGTAATCGTTGCCGATGCTCTGGCCTTTCATGATGGCTGCAGCAGCAGCGAGGTTGTCGTAAGTACCACCTGAGCAACCGGCGATGATGCCCTGGTCGGCATAGACCTTTCCATCGCGAACCTTATCAACGAGATGAACGTCGACCTTCGAGCCAAAACGCTTCTGAGCATCCTCTTCAATGCGCTTCAGAATGCCTTCGGGATCAGCCTGCAGTTCGTGAATCGTCACTGCGTTAGACGGGTGGAACGGCAGAGCAATCATCGACTCCTGAGTAGAGAGGTCGATGCGAATCATCATGTCGTAGTAAGCCACCTTGCCTGGTTCCAGTACGCGGAAGTCCTGCGGGCGGTTGTGAATCTCGTAGTGATGCTTCACCTCGTCGTCAGTAATCCAGATTGAACTCAGACACGTTGTCTCCGTTGTCATGATATCGATACCGTTACGGAAGTCGATGGGCAGATTCTTCACGCCAGGACCAGCGAACTCCAGTACCTTGTTCTTCACAATGCCGCTCTCGAAGGTAGCCTTCACCAATGAAATGGCTACGTCGTGAGGACCGACACCCTTCTTTGGAGCGCCTTCGAGCCAGACGAGCACCACCTCAGGAGCATTGATGTCCCAGGTATTGCGGAGCAACTGCTTCACCAGTTCACCACCACCTTCGCCGACGCCCATATTACCGAGCGAACCATAGCGCGTGTGGCTATCAGAACCAAGAATCATGTTGCCACACTTAGCCATCTGCTCACGCACGTACTGGTGGATGACAGCCTGATTAGCAGGAACGTAGATGCCGCCGTATTTCTTGGCAGCCGACAGGCCAAACACATGGTCGTCCTCGTTAATGGTTCCGCCCACAGCACACAGTGAATTGTGGCAGTTTGTCATGGCATAGGGAATCGGGAATTTCTCCAGACCACTGGCGCGGGCCGTCTGAATGATACCCACGTAAGTGATGTCGTGAGAAGCCATTGCGTCGAAGCGTATGCGCATCTTCTTTCCCTTCGAGCCATCTACGTCGTGTGAGCGCAGAATGCCATAGGTAATCGTTTGTTCACGTGCCTCATCAGGTGTTGGCAGACCAGCGCCTTCGGCCACGATCTCTTTTCCATTCAGGAGATAAACTCCATGTTTGATCAGTTCTACCATAATGTTTTTCTATAAATTAATGTGATTGTTTATTAATAGTAACGATTAATTTGCAGTTATATTGTATATAAATATGGTGAGCGCCAGCATATCTGCAGCACCACCTGGTGAAATATTCTCGTTGGAATAGCGTTGGTTCATGGCCTCAATCTTCTCGATGCAGAAGTCATTGAGCATGGCTGCAGCCTCCGCCTTCACTCGTTGTCCCACTTCAGGTCCACAACGATGCAGGATGTTTGTGTCGTCGAGTTGGCTCATGATGCGAAGCAGTGTTTTTAACTCTGCGTTTTGAGCCTTTCTCTCTCCACTCTCCTCTCTCCACTCTCCTCTCTCCACTCTCCACTCTCCACTCTCCTCTCTCCACTCTCCACTAAAACCTCTCCTCTCTCCTCTATAAAACTCCATCCAGTCGGAGAAAAGCAGTTGGTAGCCCTCGCGAGCCATAGCAAGCGCGCCCTTAGCCTGATATTGACTGACGGCGTTACTGCCATGCGTGTCCTTCGTGTCAGGAAACGTTTGTGCGATTTGGGCAATTGTTGTTTGCAGGCGATTTGCATGAATGGCTCCACAACCTTGACTTGCGGCTGCCGCAACGGCAAGACCCATGGAGAATAAAGCACCGCGATGGGTGTTCACCCCGTGAGTAGCCTTGAGCATCGCCTCTTCTGCCTCAATGCCAATCGTTGATATTGTAGCATGGCTGAGGTCACCTCGCAGACCAGCCTGAGCCAGTTGCACAAAGAAGGGGCGCAGGGCATTGATGCTACGAATCATCAACTTGAAGTCCATATCCTTATGCGCTCCATTATCATGGCAATCGACGAGTCCCGGCTTTGGAGTTGTGTTGAGTTCCTGAAGCAAAGCATCGCAAGCCAATTGTGCAAGCAGATAAGGAAGGGTTGTAGGAGGCACGAGGACTGAGGCTTCAGCAAAACGTCCTTCCGAAAGAGCCTTTCTCACGAGTGAGGCGCTGACGGCCTGTCCATTCTGTTTGCTGCGCTCTATCACCTTCACACAAGGAAGTTTCTCAAGCATCAGTTCGTTATAGCGGCGCGTGAGGGCATCGTTAGGCTCTGAACCTACAAACCTCACTGAAGCGCCCAGGGCAGGTGCGATGTGGCGAGCAAAGACGTCGATGTCGAGTAACATTTGCGTGTCGGTTGCATCGCTCAGTTGTTTCAGGAAATAGGTCGGGAACGTTGCAGCCGAAATGGCATAGTCGCTGCCTTCACAGATGGTCACGTTCTCCAAATCCTTGCAGCCTGCCTCAATCATAGCCTTCCGCTCTGCATAAGGAAAGAGTGAGCGGTTTTCCTTCACGGGAATCACAAACAGATGTCCCACTTGTCTTGCTGCCTGCTGAATGAGATATCGATGTCCCAGCGTGAAGGGATTGGCATTCATGACGATGATGCCAGTTTCAGAGGCAAGGGGAGTGTTAGGGGCAAGGGGCAAGGGGCAAGGGGCAAGAGATTTGCTGTTGCCTGAAGAAGTTTCAGAAATAACTTTGTCGCTTGAGGATGATGCAGTAGTGATACTATTCCCAGAAGTGTTTTCCGAAGCAAGGTTATTGTTTTCAGTAAGGACATTCTGAGCAATCTGCTGCAGGTATTTCTTGTATTTGCCGATGCCTTTTCCGTTTTCCATCAGGATGGCGAGGGGAGCCTCGCCGATGAGGCGGAATCCGAGACTTTCGAAGACAATCTGGTTTTGCGGTTTCGTGAAGACCTTCACCGACTGATAGCCGCGATGGGCAGCCTCGCTGATGAGATGGGAGATGAGTGCATTGGAGAGATGAGCATCACGAAGATGTTCGCTGACGGCAATACACTTGATGATGTCGCCCTGCAGACCTCCTCCAGCCAGAATCTCGCTCTCGTCGGAATCTGTGACGACGGCATAATAATCCACCTCATCGAGACGCAGTTGGCTCGCCTCGAGAAATCGTTCTACCTTCCGGCGCCAAACAGACACCGACAGGGGAATGCTATGGATTTCATAATCCTCCATGCACATATTCGTCTACGATGGTCTCAATGCGGGCTTGCAGTTCTTCACGCGAATGAGTGTGGTTGCGCATGCAATAGCGCGCTTCGTTCTGACAAAGCAGACAACGACGAGGTTGCATGCCAATAGCCTGACGCGACACAGGACTTCCCGTATGGTCGATGACGTCGAGGTCGAATAGTCGACCCAGCGGATGTTCCTCCTCAATGCGACACGTCATTCGCTTGGCTTCGAGCAGCGGCATTGCCGTGAGGGCATAAGCCTCATAGCCTGTCTCCAGGTCGCGCTCCTCCATCCACGTAATCGTCTCACCGAAAGTTGCAAGAATGGCTTCCACAGCAGCCTTCGCTACCACAAGCGAGAGACGATTTCGCTTGACCGCCCCAGGCATAATCACCGTCAGACACAACAACGACTCGTCAGGATGCTCCTGCAGGAGTTCCATCTGCCGATGCCACCTTCGGTCGCGACTTGCCAAGAGTTGGTCAAGCGAAATCTTCATCGTTATTCAACAATGTTTTTAATGACATCCATCACAGAGCCATCGCGGTTCATCACCACACCCACAATCTTGTCGCCGAAGGGCAGCGGATCGGGCTTGCCAATGATGCCGATAGCCTTCTCGCGCAGCGATTCGAGCGTAACTATCTTCAGGCCAGCAGCCTTCAGACGCTCGGCAATCTCCGGACGACGTGGGTTGACGGCAATGCCATATTCAGTGACGACAACATCGACCGTTGAACCCGGAGTGATGAGGGTTGTCACCTCTTCGACGATGCAAGGAATACGACCGCGCAGCAATGGGCAGACGATGATAGACAGGGCAGCATCAGCAGCCGTGTCGGGGTGTCCGCCAATAGCACCGCGAATGATGCCATCAGAACCTACGAGCACATTCACGTTGAAGTTCACGTCGACCTCCAGAGCAGACAGGATGACGATATCGAGGAACTTCGTGGCTGCACCCGGCTCGTCGGCACTTGCATATTCATTGGCCGAAACGCCTTTGTGCATCGGGTCACGCATGATAGACTCAGCAGCAACCTTGTCGAACGACTGTACGTCGATGAGGTATTCAATCAGGCCTTCCTCATGCAGTTTCACCATGTGAGAGGTGATGCCACCAAGGGCAAACGAAGCCTTGATGTTCTGATTAATCATCTCCTCGCGAATATATTTCACGGCAGCAAGCGAAGCACCGCCTGAACCAGTCTGAATGGAGAATCCATTACGGAAATAACCACTGTTCACAATGACCTTTGCAGCCTGCTTGGCGAGCAGAATGTCACGAGGATTCTTAGTATCGCGGATGGCACCCGAAGCAATTTTCGATGAGTCACCAACGGAATCGACCTCAACTACGAAGTCAACATTATGCTCCGAAATGGCATTCGGTGTATTAGGATAAGGTACGAGGTCGTCGGTCAGGATGACCACCTTGTCGGCATACTGAGCATCTGGCTTGGCATAGCCCAGCGAACCGCTAATCGACTTTGCGTTCTGCGAGCGAGAGTAGCCGCAGGCATTTCCTGAATAGTCACTCGACGATGCGCCGAGGAAGGCAACATCGATGTGCAAGTCGCCGTTGGCAATGGCCGAACCACGTCCACCATGTGAGCGGAAGATGACGGGCTCCTTCAGCAGTCCGTGAGAGATTTCCTTCGCCAGATCGCCACGAAGTCCACTCGTAGAGATTCGTGTGATCACGCCGTTCTTGATGTGCTCGATAAGTGGCTTGTGAACGTCCTGCAGGCTCGATGCAGCCAGATGCAGGTCCTTGAAGCCCATCTCGGCCAGTTTGTCCACAACCATATTGACGACCTTATCTCCTGCGCGGAAGTGGTGGTGGAACGAAATGGTCATACCGTCCTTCAGTCCACTGCGGCGGATAGCCTCTTCCAGCGTGCAGAGTTTCGAATTATTATGTTGCAGTTCGGTGCGTGGAGTGGTGTCCTTGCCAACTGCACTTTCGGTGTATACGCCTTTGCCTAATTTCTCGGCAGCGGCTTTGATATCAATGATTCTTTCTGTGTAATTCATAACTTTGAACTTTAAACTTTGAACCTTGAACTTTCACTAAGCAATGTCCTCAGGATTTAAAACACCCGATGCGATGGCGAGATCGATGGTGTGCTGAGCGCGAATCACCACGGGTTTGTCGACCATCTTTCCATTCACTGCAATCACACCAGAACCCTTGGCTTCGGCTTCCTTGATGGCAGCCAGAACCTTCAGAGCCTTCTCGATGTCCTTCTCCTTCGGGGCGAACACCTCGTTGATGATTTCTATCTGGCGCGGGTTGATAATCGACTTGCCGTCGAAGCCCAGAGCCTTGATGAGTTCCACTTCCCTGCGGAAGGTATCCATGTCGTTCAGATTCGAGTAGACGGTGTCCAAAGCGTCGATGCCGGCAGCGCGTGCAGCCACGACGATCATCTGACGAGCCTGCAGCAGTTCAATGCCGAAGTTGGGGTTGTCGCCCTGTGTACGCTGTGTCTTCAGGTTGGCGCAGTAGTCCTCGGCGCCGAGTGCGATACCCATCATGCGCTTCGAAGCCGTTGCGATGGGATATGCATTCACAATGCCCAAAGCGCTCTCTATGGCAGCCATAATCTTTGTGCGGCCCACACAGCCCAGTTCCTTCTCCCACTTCAGAATTTCCTCTTCCACTTCGTGAACCTCCTCGGCGGTTTCGGTCTTCGGCATACGAATCACGTCGACGCCAGCCTTCACCACAGCCTCTACGTCCTTCTTGCCATAGGGAGTGTTCAGCGGATTAATACGAACTACCATCTCAGTGTCTCCATAGTCGATGGTCTTCAATGCATTATACACCAACAGACGTGCAGCGTCTTTCTCAGCCATTGTCACTGAGTCTTCCAAATCGAGCATTATCGAGTCGGGTCCATAGATGTGCGCATCCGACATCATTCCAGGATTATTGCCCGGAACGAACATCATAGTTCTTCTCAGTCTTTGCATAATATTAGTCTTTTTTATTTCCAAACATCCTCACCCGTTGCCCTGACAACAGCGGCAGTTACACGAGCACGAATAGTGCAGTCGAGCGCACCCTTGTCAGTGGCTTTTACGTGGGCCTGACTGACGTTCAGTCCCTCGAGAGTCTCAGTGATTACTTTTTTGATTTGCTTGCCGAATTGAAAAGCCACAGTCGAGTCGAGTTCAATCTGGAGACCCGGTGCGTCGGCAGGGGAAATCTGAATGAGAATATCGCCGGATTCCAGTGTTCCGGCCATAGCATCTTTCATTTCCATGTGAATTTTGTTTTGATAGTTATTGTTTTCGGTTAAGGCCTGAGGTCATTTCTGGCCAAGGGTCATTGTTAATAGATTCGTCTGCAAATTTAGGTCTTTTATTTGACACTTACAAATAAAAATAGGGAAATTATACGGCCAATGTCTAAAAAATGTTATAATCTTTTCATCTTCCTCACTTTTTTCCTATATTTGCACCGAAAAAGCAGAATTCAATCACTATGTCAAATCGTAAGCAATTTCTCGTCAGTTTGTGCCTTCTGGCATTCTCTTCCCTTTTTTCATGGGGACAGAGAACTGATTTCGGATTGCTACCAACGATGCGTTCCGACCATACAAAATCCATCGACCGAAAGACTCTCGTGAGGCGGCATAACCCTCAGACTCACCACGTTGGAACGCAGCAATTTCTGCTGGGCGTGGGTCAGCGCCACATGATGGTCGATGCTACGGCCTTACAGACTTTCGTGCCCGACAGGCAGAATCCTATCAGCATCTCCCTGAATCTCGCCGATACCATCCTCACTGATCTCACGATGGAACTCGACCGATGGTCGGGCAAGGCCTCGAGTCACTTCACGCATCACGGGCAGAGGTTCCATGTAGAGAGTGTATTCATGCCCGAGGAGCCCACTCCCAAATTTTCAATTATCGAAGAGCCACACCATCAGGTGATTGCCGTGCGAATCACGAGTGACAGCATTTTCTCGGTCACGTTGCGCCCCGAGCCAGCAGCCTTTCAGGGCAAACTGAAGTCGAGGTACATCCCTTCCTTGAGGCATCACGCCGTCTTCAATCTCCGTGATGATCAGGGTACTCATCGTTATGGCATCACGTGGCGAGGCAATGCGTCACTGAAGAAACCCGACCATCAGATGGTGTTCCTGTGCAAAGGCGATGAGGTGACCATCGAAGGCAAGACGCAGAAGCAATACGTCCTCGACATTGCCATTCAGCAAATAAGTGGGTCCTCCGATAGTTTTTTAAATGAGGCCATCATCTTTCCCTTCACATCCTACGCACTACATGTGGCCACAGGTTGGTCTACCTTCTGGTCGGAATGTGGCATTGCCGATTTCTCTGCCACCAGCGACCCCGAAGCCTTAGCCGTTGAGGCTAAGTTGGTAGAAACGCTTTACGGCCTCTGTGCGAATCGTCCCGATGATTGGTGGCTCCAGTCGCCCCTTCTTGCCTATGGTTTCGCCCGGCAGAATCTTTCTCTGTTTACCGATAAACTTCAGGTGTCGTCAAACTCTGCAGCGGCACCTAATGCTTCCGACGAAGTTTGGAAACGTCCGGAGTTGATAGCCACT
Organism: Prevotella sp.; assembly: GCA_024697645.1. Lineage (GTDB taxonomy): Bacteria > Bacteroidota > Bacteroidia > Bacteroidales > Bacteroidaceae > Prevotella. The sequence continues at coordinate 20,285 of JAILFH010000063.1, read as the reverse complement.
GCCCTGCTCACCCTCCGTGCCTTTACGCTGCCACAGGTAGTGGAGCGACACAATATGTCCGACGAGAAATTTAAGTCGGTTTACACGGTGTTGCACCAATTGCTTCATCCCAATGTCATCAAGGCTGCCATTCACCTCGAATCTGATCATCCCGCCGTTCCCGACTATTTGAATCGAAGCGAACTCCTCTCCGTCACGGCTCGTTGGCAATCTATTCCCGACTCCCTCGAACTCATGAAACCCTCTGACAATCGTCTGTTCCAATTGCCTGTCGTCAGCAGTAGCCTTCCCGCACCCCAGTTCTTGTTCTCCATTGCCGATTCCCGTTGGCCTGCGGGTTGGATTGTAAAAACCGAAGACATCCTTCCGCTGCCTTAGCCTCTCAACTCCTTTTCTTAATAGTAGCCTTAGCGTCTCAACCCTTTCTCAACTCCTCTCAACAATAGCCTTAACTTCTCTCAACCTTTCTCAACCCTTTCTCAACAATAGGCGAAGGCTAAGGTTTCTCAACCCCTCTCAACCCTTCTCAACAATAGCCGTAGGCTCTCAACCCTTCTCAACCTCTCTCAACAAAAGCCAAAGGCTTTATTACCTTGTTACTTTGCCTTCCTCCTCGTCCTATTTTTCCTTAAAAGCATCTTTTTTCGGAAGATTTCTCGCCTTTATCACTTTTTTAGTTTAACTTTGTCCCCGAATTCACAATCTCCTCTAAAGAGGACGTAGGAAAAAATACCTTTTTTGACTCGGCACTACTGCCTTAAACTGTTGAATAATGAAAGATATTTGTTGTATTGGTCACCTGACTCGCGATAAAATTGTCACCCCCGAAAGCACCGTCTTTATGGCTGGTGGCACTTCCTTCTATTTTGCCCACGCGCTGAATCATCTGCCTGCGGGCAAGGTTTCGTTCCAACTTGTCACGAAGGTGGGCGAGGAGTCTATTCCCGAAATCGATAAGATGCGCGAGGCTGGCATTGATGTCGTCTGTCACAACAGCGCCAACTCCGTCTATTTCGAGAATAAATACGGAGCCGACACCAACCGCCGTACGCAGCGCGTTCTCGCCAAGGCCGACCCGTTCACGCTTGAGGAAGTAGAACCTCTTGAGGCAAAGGTGTTCCATCTCGGTTCGCTCCTTGCCGACGATTTCCCCATTGAGGTGGTCGAGGCGCTCAGTCGCAAGGGTCTCATCAGCATCGACGTGCAGGGATATCTGCGTGAGGTGAAGGGCGAGGCTGTCATTCCCTGCGAATGGAAGCAGAAGGAGGAGATTCTCGCCATGACCGACATCCTGAAACTCAATGAGTACGAGATGCAGGTCATCACCGATTCGAACGACCCCCACACGGTCGCCCGCAAACTCGCTTCGATGGGTGTACGTGAGGTCGTGCTGACCTTTGGCGACTATGGTTCGCTCATCTATGCCGAGGGCCAGTATTTCGAAGTGCCTGCCTACAAGCCCCAGCATCTCGTCGACGCAACGGGTTGTGGCGATACTTATTCTGCTGGTTATCTCTACTGCCGTTCGCAGGGCATGTCCTATGCCGAGAGTGGCCGTTTCGCAGCCGCCATGTGCACCCTGAAACTCGAGCATCATGGTCCATTCTGCCGCTCGGTCAGCGAAATCGAAGCCATCATGAATCGTCCTAACTGTTGTTAGGTCCCACATTGTTTTCTTTCACATGACACTGAAAGACCTTCTGTCGTCAGTCAGTTCCGAAGACCATTCGGCATCGTCCCTGTTCCAGCAACTGCTGAGGGTGAAGCCCGAATATGGTTCGGGTCGTCGTATTGAGGTGAAGCAAGTCAATGGGAAGATTGCCGTTTCCAACGTTCATGTGGGTTCTCTGGGCGACGTGCTGACCTATCCCATCGATGTGGCTCCCGACCTGCAACTATCTGACTCGCAACTTCTCGACGCCATTCTTGCCGAAATCTCATTGCAGGGATTTGGCGATGCTGAACAGTCGGAGTTCTGGAATGAGATGACGAATTTGCAGAAGGCGAAAATCGTCAGGTGATTCCGACCGCCATTCGTTTGTCCGTCTGCCATTTTTTTCGTATATTTGCAGCAGAAACCAACAAATTCTTTTCACAATGGAAAAATTCAGCGAAATCATCAATAGCAACCAACTGACTTTGGTTGACTTCTTTGCCACGTGGTGTGGTCCTTGCAAAATGATGCATCCCGTGCTGAAGGACCTCAAGGACAATTTTGGCGACAGCATCCGCATCATCAAACTCGACGTCGACAAGAACCCCAGCCTTTCGATAACGTATCGTGTTCAGTCGGTCCCCACGCTCATGCTTTTCCGCAATGGTGAAGTGCTGTGGCGTCAGAGCGGAGCCATGAGCCTGAACGACCTCGCCTCGCTCATCCGCCAGCACCAAGGGTAATTCTAGTTTCTGAGTTCGGATTCTAATTTTGAGCCTGGATAAAGGAAAAACTACGTATAAATAGCTATTTCCTTTATGCCTGCTAGTTGGCACTTGTTGGGATTATTATTTTGGGTCATTTGTTTGGTAAAATTCTTTTAAATAAATAATGAGAATATTTACCCATTATTTTATTGTTGAATTGGATCAATCAGTCTTGGAAAGACTTGAGATTTTGTTTTTATATGAAATTTGAAAGTTAGATGACTTCGACATCATCAAAGTAAAGAACTATGTGCCGTTTTCTCCTCGAGATGAGGATTTTTCGGCAGAAACCTTTGCCATGTAGAAAAATCTTCTTAACTTTGCAAAGATGTACCAACAAAAAGTAAATTAGTGACATTGAGTGTTTAGATTATTTAATCACCAAAATAAATAACAATCTATGAAATTAAGAAGGATTTTTCTGGCAGCACTGACGGTCTTTGCCGTAACGACACAAGCCCAGCAGATGCCACCAATTCCAGTGGACGATTCCGTTCGCATCGGAAAACTTGAGAACGGTCTTACCTATTACATTCGCCACAACAACTGGCCTGAACATCGCGCCAACTTCTACATTGCACAGAAGGTTGGTTCCATTCAGGAGGAAGAGAGCCAGCGAGGTCTTGCCCATTTTCTGGAGCACATGGCGTTCAACGGTTCCGACAATTTCAAGGGCAATCAACTCATCAGTTGGTTGGAGTCGATAGGTGTGCAGTTCGGTGCTGACCTGAATGCTTACACGTCCATCGATCAGACTGTCTACAACATCGACAACGTGCCTACTGCTCGTCAGTCGGCTCTCGACTCATGTCTGCTCATCTTGCGCGACTGGTCGACGGGTCTGCTCCTTGAGCCCGAGGAAATCGACAAGGAGCGCGGCGTGATTCATGAGGAATGGCGCATGCGTACAAGTGCTTCCAGTCGTATGTTCGAGCGCAATCTGCCCGCACTCTATCCCGGTTCGAAGTATGGAGTTCGCTATCCGATTGGACTGATGTCGGTAGTTGACAACTTTAGTCCGCAGGAACTGCGCGACTACTATGAGAAATGGTATCATCCAACGAATCAGGGAATCATTGTGGTGGGCGATGTTGATGTCGATCACACTGAAGCGATGATTAAGAAACTCTTCTCCGAGATCAAGAATCCCGAGAATGCAGCGCCCATCGTGGCTGAACCCGTGCCCGATACACCTGAGCCCATTGTCATCATCGACAAGGATAAGGAGCAGCGCACGTCGTCGGTGGAGGTGATGTTCAAGCACGACATCTTCCCCGACTCAATGAAGCAGAACATTTCGTACCTTGCTTATAAATACGTGAAAGATGCTGCATGCTCGATGCTCAATCGTCGTCTTTCTGAAGTTGCCGAGCAGGCCGATTGTCCGTTTGTAGCCGCTTCGGTGAGCGATGGTAACTACATCTTTGCCAAGACTAAGGACGCTATCGACATCAGTGCAATGCCGAAGGAGATGAACCAAATGGGCGACGCTTTGAAGGCTGCGCTCGTAGAGGCTCGTCGCGTGGCAGACTACGGATTCACCGCTACGGAATATGCTCGCTTCAAGGCTGACGAACTGAGTTCGCTGGAGAAGGCTTACTCCAATCGTGAGAAGCGCACCAACTCGCAGTTCTATGCGCAGTGTCGCAATCATTTCCTTGCCAATGAGCCCATGCCGTCTATCGAGTACGTCTATCAGACCATGAGTCAGTTGGTGCCGATGATTCCGTTTGAGGCCGTCAATCAGGCAGCCAAGGAACTATTCGGTGTAGTGAAGAACGATTCGAATATGGTCATCGTATCGTTTAACAACGAGAAGGAAGGCAATGTCTATCCCACTCGCGAAGGACTTCTGCAGGCCGTAAAGGACTCTCGCACGCAGCCGATTGAGGCCTATGTGGACAACGTGAAGGACGAGCCGCTCATCGCGAATTTGCCGAAGGCCGGTAAAATCAAGAAGGAAACGAAGAACGACAAGTTCGGCTACACAGAACTGATGCTGTCGAATGGTATCAAGGTACTGATGAAGCAGACCGACTTCAAGAAGGATCAGGTGATGATATCAGGTATAGGTCCTGGTGGTGAGTCGCTCTATGGACCAGCCGACTATCGCAATCTGCAAATGTTCAATCAGGCCATCGACGTGAGCGGTCTGGGCAATTTCTCATCGCAGGAACTCTCGAAGGCTCTCGCTGGTAAGATTGCGAATGCGAGCCTCGGCATGAGTGGTCGCCATATGACTGCCAGCGGTTCTTCTACTCCGAAGGATGTGGAGACAATGATGCAACTGCTCTATCTCTATTTCACACAAATCAACAAGGACGAAAAGTCTTACCAGAACTTGATTTCACAGTTGGAAGTGACGCTGAAGAATCGTGCGCTTTCGCCTGAAACTGCTCTTTCAGACTCGCTCACTGCTACGCTTTACGGCCACAATCCACGTCTGAAGCCCATGACGTTGGAGGCCCTGAAGGATGTCAACTACGACCGTATGCTCGAAATTGCCCGTGAACGCACTGCTTCGGCTCGCGATTGGACCTTCTATCTGATTGGTAATTACGATGAGGCCACGATTCGTCCGCTCATCTGCCAGTATATCGGTTCGCTGCCCACGAAGGGCAAGGCTGTGGAGGCCGTTCGCACGACTCAGTTACAGAAGGGTAAGGTGAACAACACCTTCAAGCGCAAACAGGAAACACCGAAATGTAATGCCTATATGGTTTGGTTCAATGAGGACATGCCCTACACGCTTGAGCACGATATTCAGGCCAGCATCGTCGGTCAAATCCTGCGTATGGTCTACACGAAGGAAATACGCGAGGAGGCTTCGGCTGCCTATAGCGTATCGGCAGGTGGTTCGGCCAGCCTCGACGACGACTATCACAACATTCAGTTCATTGCCTACTGCCCCATGCAGCCCGAGAAGCGCGAAATCGCTGTAAATCTGCTTGAGAAGGCAGTCAAGGACCTTGCTGTCAGTTGCGATGCAGAGATGTTGGCGAAGGTGAAGGAAGTGATGCTCAAGCGTGCCGATGACGCCGTGAAGCAGAACTCCTATTGGCACAATGTGATGAGGACTTGGGACCGCTATGGTATTGACGAGCATACCGATTATAAGGCAACCATTCAGGCACAGACACCTGAGAAGATTGCTGCCTTCGTGAAGGAAGTCATCAGTAGCGGTAACCATACGACAGTGATGATGCTGCCTGAAGAGTAAACACTAGCAAAGGTGCTTATTGCAGGAGCATCTTGACGCCATAAACGAATGAGTCCCTATCTCCTGAATCACTGGAGGTGGGGGCTTTCTATGTGCTTATCTGAGTTTCGTGGAAGTAAAGAAAGGCAATGTCGCCTATTTGAACACCACGTTTTTCACATGCTCACCGATGAGGAAGTTAGTGTAGTCGGCAGTCTTATACCACTTTAGTTTACCGGGCATTTCGTCATAGATGTGGCGACCGTTAATCTTCAATCCGTCGAACGTAATGTTGGAGACGATTCGCTCTTCGTTGTAACCGCTGATAACGGAGAGATTCGGCTGCTGGCCTGTGTAGCGGATGTTGCTAAATGTGACATCAGAGATACCACGACCGGGAGCAGTGCAGTATTTCTGATTCCACCCGACCGTCAGATGAATAAGGCTTCCTGTGCGGATGTTCTCGATGCGAATATTGTCGAAGACAACTCGTTTGACCATATTATCGTCGCCACAGTTGATGGCGAGACACCCCTGATAGTCCACCTGTGGCTCCGCGTGACAGAGAATGTCGATGTTCTCGTAGCGAAGGTCGGTGATGCTGTCCTTCACCGCAGGATTCCCATGAATGCCGATGAAAATGGGATGAGCAACGTCCGCCCAAAGCGTTGCATCACGCATCGTGACGTTGTGGACACTGCCCGTGAAGCCCTTGCGAGTGGCATAGGCAGTAGTGCAGTCGTCGCTGTTGCGACAGAAGATGCGGTCGTAGAGCACGTTCGATGAGGCAAAGACGTTCAGTCCGTCGCCCCAGCCTGGGTGGGAGATAGAACGAATATCACGGAGAGTGACTCCATCGCTGCCGCCAATGGGGCAAGTGCAGACCACCATTCCTTCGACCAGCACATTCCGACTGCGATAGACGTGACAACCTTCATAGCCCCGATTCGGATGGGCAATACCGCGACCGAGAATGCTGACATTCTCAGCGTCGTTGATGGCGAAGGTAGTGTTGAAATAACTGCCCGGGGAGAGATAGACGGTGGTGTTCGAAGGCACGCGAATCGTGTCTTCTTCGGCATAATATCCTGCCTCATAACTGATGAACTTCCGACCGTCCTTTTCTGCCTGCTGACGCGCATCTGCCTCGCTGATGGGAGGTTTCGAGGTGAAGATGAGCAGATTGTTGGTGATGTCGAAGTCTTCGTCGCTCGCATTGGCTACTTCCGCAAATTCCACGCTGACATTCTCAGGTTGGAACAGAATGAACTGCATCGTGGAATCGTTCTGTAAGTTGGCGATAGTTCCCCGATAGTGAGGACGCACACGAGCCGAGCGGAAGGGTTTGTTCTTGCTGACTACTCTCACGAACACATCGCCCGTGAAGTCGAAGACGGCGTAGGAAATCTCCGAGACCTTATGCGAACCATCTGGTTGAGGCGCGTTCACCCGAGCCATATAGGTGTCAATCTTCGTCCATTCCTTGCTGCCTCTCGCCTGCACAAAGACATCGTAGTCGTGACGGAGCGGAGCACCTGCGGGAGCGGGATAGGTGAAAACCTGATGGAGTTTTACTCCTTCAGTAACACCAGGAGCCTGCGTGATGGTAGTCTCTTGTCCGACCTGAGCAGTTCCCTGCTTGCGGGCCTTCTTCTGCAGCGCCAACACCTTCTTCGTATAAGGCATACGGAGACCTTTCCGCTTCACATAGTGCTGATAGGGTTTGGCGTAGATATCCCAGAGACGCCCGCGTCCCATGCTGCCGGGCTCGGTCCAGTTGTTGTAGAGCCCCGTGCAATCGGTCCACTGCTCGAAGGGTACGTCGTAGCCGAGATTATAGCGAGCAGAATATTCAATGCCGCGCATCAGGCGATTGTCGTAAGCGCCCCAGAGGTCATCGCCCTGCTGAAAGGCCATCTCGCAAATGTCGCAGAGCATTCCCAGTCCGAGTTGAACGTGACTTTGGTCGCGGCCCGTTTCCTGACATTGTCCCGTCTCACTGATGTAGCGAGGCAACGAACCGTTGTCGTTAGCGTGAAGGAAATAGTTGATGGAAGCCTGATAGAGGGCAGAGTCGTTGAGGAAAATGCCGCAAGCCATCCGACAGCGATTGACCACAGCACCCCAGTTGCCGTTGGCATAAGGCGAATCGGCTTCGAACTTCTCCATAACAGGCAACATTGCGCGTCGAATCATCGCGCTCCAGTTTGCCCGTTGCTTCTTATCAGCAGGTGAGGCAATCGTCATCGCCCGAACAAGGTCGTAGGACTGAATGAGGCAGAGCGGAGCATCGTGCCCATCTAATCGCTGAAGCGTGTTGGCATAAGCGTCGATAATCTGTCGGGCCTTATCGGTGAGTCCCTTTTGAGCACACGTGAGGGCTGCCCGCATATCGCGCTCTGAACCCGCCTTGCTCTTTCTGAACTGACCATCGCGGGCGACTACTTCATAGGGTCCAGCCATTTGATAATCGGCCTGAGCCAGACAACTGGAAGCAGCAAACCACATCAGACTCGTAAGAAACCAGGAAGTCGGAATATGCAATTTCATCGTTAATATGCTGTTGTTTTGTTATGTTTAATGCCAATGAGTTGAATGCTGAGAATCTCTTAAAGGCTTCATCTTTTTCGCCGTTTGACGTCAACCTTATTTATTATAAGAGTTTATTTTAGACTATGTTCCCTTTATCCTTTGGCAACATTCTTCTCAGTTATTTAATCACGACCTTCTTTCCACCGACAATGTAGATTCCCTTCTTCGTTGCTGAACCATTGGAAATCTGGCGGCCCATAAGGTCGAACCATCGGTCAGAATCATTCGTCAGATTCTTCTCCGAGAGCGAAATTCCTTCGGTTTCATCGGTAGTAGGGATGAATTCGTAGGGGTAGTCGGTGAGTTCCTTTTCAGAACGAACATCAAGTGTAAGGTCGTCCTTAACAAGAATATAGTAGCCCGAGGTACGAATTTTCATTGCGGCGTATTTTCCACCAGCCGCTACGTTCAGCAGGAAAGGCGATGAGGCAGTCGAAGTCAGCGAGAGAGAAGCCGACAAATAGGCGGTTTCATCGAGAGATTGGATGGAATAGCGGCCTACGGTCGTTGTCTCGTTGACGCTCCATTTCTGCTCGGCTGAAGGCTTATCGGCTTCGGCCATCGGCTGGAAATCAACTCGCTCGCGTAGGCCGTTCGAAGTAAGATAAGTGTCGCTGTCGATGTGGCGAATCAGGTATTTGCCAGAGGGAATGATGGTGGTTTCATCGTTCACAAACACCTTGAAGGTGTAGTTGGCGAACTCTTCCCCATTGAGCAGACAGCGCACCTGATAGATGCCAGATTCTGCAATAATGTTGAAGGTGAGGAGGCGGTCGGTACTGCCGTTGCTCCACTCGTAAGTCATTCCTTTGAGAGTTGCAGGAACGTAGGGACCAATCACAACCGTATCGCCTTTCTCGACAATTGTCTTCAGCGTGTCTACTGTTGTCACCTCGTTCACGGTGATGTCGGGACGAGTGTAGCGAACCTTCAGATGGAAGCGAACTTCGGTCGGCGTATAACTCTGGTTCAGGTAAGTGCCCACGATAGTCGTATCGTTCTTGATGCTGCCAGTGGTCAGACTCGCATTTGTAGAACCATTCTGCCATTTGTAGGTTCCGTAGCCGTCTTGTCCAACGATATTGAGCGTAGCCTTCTCGCCATAGAACAAGGTCAGCGTTGTGTCGTTAATAGTCGTTCCGTTATAAGTGATGCGGCCCGATGCAGCAGACGGGGTGTTGTCGCCTTCAACGGCCAATGTGAAGAGCAGTTCGCTCTCGACGCCGCGGGAGTTGATGTAGGTAACGCGATAGGCCTGACTGCGGTCAGTAGTTACGGTGATGTCGCGAGTCTGCTCGCCCGTATTCCATTGCCAGCGACCTGTATCTTCCTCTCCTTCAGGAAGTTGCGGACAAAGTTTCACAGTGTGGCCTTTCGGCAGACAGGTGCGATTGTTCGTTTGGTAAGTGTTGACGAGTCCGCCCAACTCGCTATGGCGGGTCGTACTTCCATCCACATTTCCCAATGTTTTCTCCACACCGAGACTGGGGATGAGTTTCGCCGAGAGCGAAGCGTCGTATTCCATAAGCGGAGAAAGTTCGGTAGGAACTTCGTCGGCTGGTCGCAACTGAGGCTCGCGAGTGTTCATCAGCACCGAGTAGCCCAGATGGTCGTAGCCGCCGCTGGTGGAACCTTGTCCGCCTTCGTCAATGCCCATATTGGCGTAGGAAACTTCGGAGAAAGGCATTTTTACGCCCTTCACACCTTCATAGATTCCAATCACCGAACCCCAGTAGGGTCGCATCTGAGCGCCCAGTGCGGGCTCTGTCATCAGCCAAGCGCGCGAGTCACTATAGTAGTAGCCGCTCGAACCATAATGATAGTTGGTCCACGGGAGGTTTGCAACGCTCTGCGTCTGAGCCGCAACGTATTCAATGCCTGCAGCAAGTCGATGATCCATATAGGCAAAGAGGTCGTCGCCCTGATTCCATCCGATTTTCGCCAAGTCGACAGCCAGACCTAATGCCATAGAGGAATGACCTGTGTCGCGTCCGCTTTCGTTCATCTGTCCCAACTGCCCATAGGCTCCATTCTCCAGTTCGCTGTCGGAAACAGTCACGACAAGATTGCCCAGAAACTCGACGAGTCCGTCGTTCTTGATGGGGATCTCAGTACGCGGATTGCGGAACGTTCCCACTTGGTCGTACTTGAAATAACTCATACCCTGATTATAGATGAACACATCGTCGCAGAGAATGCCGATTGAGACGACGCACATAGCATTGCACAATCCCCAGTTCGACCAATAATGCCCCGGAGCCTGCCACCACTTGCCCGTGTTCTCCCAAGTGCCGTTGCGAGAGCGAAGGAAATGAATGGCCTTCGGGTACCACAAATTGAGCATCCACTGACAAAATTCCTCGAATTCATCGGAACTCCAACCCTCATAGTCGCGCATCAGTTCGGCTGCCTGAGCGAACTCATAACCATACAATCCGACGGCCAGACATTGGTCCGAATTGCCCGTAATGGCTTTCGTCTTTCGCGCCCAAGCCATCAGAATTCTCACGGCAGTCTTGGCGCAAGCCTCGTTGTCTTCAATCTTCCAGCGCAGCGCGTTCTGATAGGCCATCGTTGCCCCACGTGCGGCATTGATGTAGTTTTCGCCGTTTCCACCGCCGCGAACAATCGTCTCCAGAGGGTTGCTCGTCACGTTTGCCTGAGCATAAGCGGCGTTCTTCAGCACGTTGTAGGCAGCGGTCACCTTCTCGTTTCCTGCAGCCAATTGTGCTTTCACTCGGTCGAAATCTGCTTGTGTGTGAAGTCCGCCTGGGTGGCGAAATCCCCGGTCGCCGTCGTTGGCGGCTGCGGCGGTAGCGTCTGCTGGACAACAGAGAATTATACTTGCCAGTAGCGCGATAACAAATAAGAGTTTATGATACATCTTCATCAGCCTTTAGTCGTTCAATAGAATGTTGGATTCAGTTATTATTCTGTGCAAAGATACAACAAAAAGTTGCTCCATCCAAATTTTTCTGATGATAAAAAAGTGATTCTTAGCGAATATGGAAAAGAGAATTCTGGGCAGATTGCATGCGGCTTTTTCACGACTTGTATGTTAGCCGTAAGGATATGAGTCCCCTTCGGTTTTTGAAGGGAAAGAGGACGTGAAGGAAAACAATATTTGATTTCCAGACTAAGTGCCTAATTTCAGTACTTGGTCATCGAGTTAACTACCTAATTTCAATATTAAATGAACAGGCTAAGCGCCTAATCTCAATACTTAGCCCATAGATAAAACGCCTTTGATTAGAGAAATTTGAAGAAAATAAGTTTCCCTATTTCAATTCCGATTCTGTTATTTCACTCTCAGGCTAAGTGCTTTGTTTTCAGCGGCTTCCATGAGTTCGCGCTCACCTGGACCTTTGTCGTTGAGGCCACAGAGGTGGAGAACACCGTGAATGATGACGCGATGAAGTTCCTCTTCGTAGTCTTTGTTGAAGAGTTCGGCATTTGAGCGCACAGTGTCGAGTGAAATGACGAGGTCGCCTGAGAGCGTATCGCCTTCGCAATAGTCGAAGGTGATGATATCGGTGTAGTAGTCGTGGCCGAGATATTGACGGTTGACATCGAGGATGTGCTCGTCGTCGCAGAACAGATAGCCGATGTCGCCGACTTTCTTGCCATAAGTAGCCGCCACGTCCTTAATCCACTTTGTGGTTACACGTTTCTTGATGTTGGGCATTCTGACGCCCTCAGACTGATAAGTAATCATTTCGATGATATGTTTTAAATGGCTTATTCGGATGCTTTGGGAACTTTTGGAAGAAATTCTGACACGTCGCGACCAAATTTGCGAAGCGTGCGGACGAACGTGCTAGAGACATTGGCCAGTTCTGGGTCGGACACGAGAAGAATCGTCTCAATGCCGCTGAGTTTCCGATTGAGTTCAGCCTGTTCGCGCTCATAGTCGAAATCACGAATGGAGCGCACGCCCTTCACGATGAACTCTGCGCCGCACTCACGGGCGAGGTCGACTGTCAGACCCTCATAGGCAACCACACTGACTTTCGGCTCTTCGACATAGAGTTTGCGAATGGCGGCAACACGCTCTTCAGCGCTACTCTCAGGATGCTTCGCTTCGTTGACGCCGACCCCGATGACCAGTTCGTCGAAAAGGCGAAGCGCACGGCGTACAATAGCGTCGTGACCAATGGTGAAGGGGTCGAAAGTTCCGACAAAAAGACCTTTTCTCATCTGTTGAAATTGGATAGTTCTGACTGCAAAAGTAGTTATTTTTTTGGAAAGCATGAGGTATTTTGCCTTTTTTTATAAAAAAATATGTCGTTTGTTGATGGAATTCATGAAAAATTGTTACTTTTGTGGGGACAAAGCCCATCCTTCAACGCTATGAAACCCGGCTATAAGAACATCAGAATAGTAGTTGCAGTTGTGTTTGTACTGCTACTATTGGTTGCGTGTGGTAAAGTGAAAGCCCCTAAGAGTGGCGACGCCAACTATAGGGAAATAGACAGCATTGTACATTCTTACGATCATCCTGACAGCCTGAATCAACTGCTGAAGGCCTATCAGAAGACGCACAACAAGTTGGGCGAGGCCATCACTTTGCGTTTTTTGGGAAAGAAATATCGCGATCAGAGCAAGTTCGAACAGGCGATTGATCTGCACCAGAAAGGCGTTTCCATTTCCACAGAACTGCGCGATACGACAGAACTGATTCAGGGGCTGAACAATCTTGCTACCGACTATCGTCGTCTTGGAATGCTCGACTTGGCCTCAGAAACGCATTATAGGGCGCTGAATCTCTGTATGGCGCAGAAGGACAAGACCAGTGATCTGGCGCTGAAGAACTATACCGTTTCGCTGAACGGACTGGGCAATGTCTATCTGCAGTTGGGCAACTTGGTTCAGGCCGACAGCGTGTTTCGTGAGGCACTGAAGACCGAAACAAAACTCGGTAGCGATTTGGGTCAGGCCATCAACCTTGCTAATCTGGCGGCAATCTATGAGGATCGCGGTGAAATAGATTCGGCTTGGGTCTACTACAAGCGCTCGTTTGAGAAGAATAAGATGGCCAACGCCGCTTTGGGAATGTCGCTTTGTCGTTGCCATTTCGGCCGACTCTATGAGAAACAACATCTGACCACAAAGGCCATAGATGAATATCAGAAGGCCTACGACGTGCTGGAGAAAGAGGGCGACCTGTGGCATTGGCTCGAACCCTGTCTGGCGCTTACGGAAATCTTTCTGAAGACCCATCAGACAGACAAGGCTAAGTTGTATTTGGAAAAGGCCAATCAGGCGGCAATGGAGATTCGCTCGAAGGAACACATGGCGAAAATCCATTATTATTACTATCAGATTTATGAAGGAGAGGGCAATATGGCGAAGGCGTTCGAACACTTCAAGAAGTCGGACGTCTACAACGACAGCATCGTGAATGTTCAGGTGATGAATCAACTTCAGAATCTGCGCATCAAGATTGAGCATCAGCGCACCAGGACCGATTTGGAGGAAGCACGCAACGACGCTCAGCAGCAACGAAAGATGAAGCGCAACGCCTATCTGATGTTGGGAGTGATGCTTCTGTTCACGTTGGCTTTCATCGGTGGAACCTGGTATATCATCAGAGCCCGCGAACGCGAACGAAAGTTGATGAGACGGATGCAGGATGTCAGAGAGAATTTCTTCACAAACATCACCCACGAGTTCCGCACGCCGCTGACGGTGATTTCGGGCTTGTCGGAACAGTTGCAGGGCGAGAAGGCAGTCGATGCGGCAAAAGTCAGGGAGTCGGCTGTGGTTGTGAACCGACAGAGCAAAAAACTGCTGAAACTCATCAACCAGTTGCTCGACATCTCGAAGGTGAAGTCGGTCGTTGGCGAAGCCGACTGGCAGCACGGAAACATCGTGGCCTTCATCAGAATGGTGACGGAGAACTATCGCCAGTATGCGCAAAACAAGCAAATCGAACTCATCTATACGCCCGAAAAGAACATTGTGGAAATGGACTTCGTGCCCGACTATATGGAAAAACTCATCACGAATCTGATTGGCAATTCCTTCCGCCATACGCCGAAGATGGGCCACATCAAGTTGAAGACGATGGTCGTGGAGGAAAACCTGCTGAAGTTCGTTGTCAGCGATGATGGTGAAGGCATTGCGCCCGACGTAATTGACCACATCTTCGAGCCATTCTTCCAAGGCAATGACGACGCCCACAATATTGGAACGGGTATCGGACTTTCGCTCGTGAAACAGATAGTGGAAGCCATGAACGGAACCGTCGGAGCCGAGAGCGAACTGGGCAAGGGAACCACCGTTACGGTGCATATTCCACTGCAGCACGGAAAGGAGAATTTGGAGATGTTCAACATCGACAAGTACCTGAAACTGAACAAGAAACCTGTAGAGGTTGAAGACGACCAGATAGCCGACAGCGACCAGAACGAGAACAGCGGCTGTCGCGTATTGGTCATTGAGGACAATAACGACGTAGCCTATTATATCGGTGAATTGCTTGAAGATGACCACTGCAGCGTGTTCTATGCGAAGGACGGTGAGGAAGGTCTGGCAAAGGCTCGCGACCTCGTGCCTGATATCATCCTGACCGACTTGATGATGCCCGGAACCGACGGACTGGAGGTTTGCCGGCAGATAAGGGCCTCGCAGTTGCTGAGCCATATTCCCATCATTGTCATCACGGCCAAGGCCTCCGATTCCGACCGAGTGGAATTGCTCGAGGCTGGTGCCGACGCCTATCTGGTGAAACCCTTCAACACCGATGAGTTGCATGTACGCATGAAGAAACTCATCGAGCAGCGAAACACCCTTCGCGAGAAGTTCTCGCAGGATATGGACAATGGCGTAGGGCCTGCTGCTGCCGACCATCTGAACCCGAGTGAGCGCGACTATCTCCGCAGGGTGAAGGAAACCGTTTATAAGTTGATGGCCCAAGGTCAGGTGGATGCTGAGACATTGGCAAGTTATATGTTCGTCAGCCGCGCCCAGTTGAACCGCAAGTTGCAGGCTATTACGGGTAAGACCACAACGTCGTTCATCGTGCAGATTCGAATGGACTACGCCAAGCGTCTGCTGGAGAGCGACATTTCCATTCCTGTGGGCGAGGTAGCGACGAAGTGTGGCTACGAGGACGTTGGACACTTCAGCCGCACGTTCAAGCAAGTCGTCGGACAGACACCGTCGCAGTATCGTAAGATGCAATAAGCGGACAGTCGGCAGGGATCTGTTCCCTAATCCTTAAATTTGCTTAATATTGCCCAGACTTTGTACCTTTTAAGTCTAACAAAGCGTATTTAAATATAGAAACCATCATTTAAAAACAGACAATACCATAAGAAGATGAAGACAAACTACCATTTCTCACTACTGGCGCTGCTGCTTTGCATGATGCTGCCGGTTCAGGCACAGATGCAAGACCCCGTGAAGTTCAATACCCAGTTGAAGACTGGTTCGGGTGCTGAGGCTGAAATGATTTTCAGTGCGACGATTGATCCGGGCTGGCACGTCTATTCGACGAATCTGGGTCAGGACGGTCCCATCGAGGCTTCGCTTCACGTGAACAAGATGGACGGTGCCGAACTCGTGGGCAAACTGACGCCGAAGGGAAAGGAAATATCGCAGTTCGACGAGATGTTCGGTATGAATCTTCGCTACTTCGAGAACGCAGTGACGTTTGTTCAGAAGGTGAAGTTCACGAAACCCAACTATAATATCGACGCCTATCTCGAGTGGGGCGCCTGCAACGACGAGATGTGTATGCCTCCCGGTGAGGCTTCGCTGAAGAAGAGCGGAAAGAGTCCTGCCATCGATGGAGATAGCGACAAGAGCAAGGATGATGAGGAAAAGGCTAAGGCCGACGAGGAGGCTGCCGAAAAGGCAAAGGCTGACTCGCTCGCTGCATTGGCCGCGCTTGGCGACTCTGCTTCTGTCGATTCTGCCGTTGCTGCTGCCGCAGTCGACTCCGAAGGCCTCTGGCGTCCTGTCATCAAGGAACTTCAGGCCTCGGGTTCTACCGACAGTCTTGCCAACAAGTCGTTGTGGTACATTCTGCTCATGGGCTTCATCGGCGGACTGCTCGCTGTGGCAATGCCTTGCATCTGGCCCATCATCCCCATGACGGTGAGTTTCTTCCTGAAGCGCGCCAAGAGCGATAAGAAGAAGGGCATCAAGGACGCCATCACCTATGGTATTTCCATCATCGTCATCTATCTCGCACTGGGATTGCTCGTGACGGCTCTCTTCGGTTCCGACACGCTCAATGCAATGTCGACCAACGCCGTCTTCAACATTTTCCTGTTCCTGTTGCTGGTGGTATTCGCCCTTTCGTTCTTCGGATGGTTCGAAATCAAGTTGCCCGACCGTTGGGCAAACGCCGTTGACACAAAGGCTTCGAACACGAGCGGACTGCTCTCTATTTTCCTCATGGCGTTCACGCTGGTGCTGGTGAGTTTCTCCTGCACGGCTCCGATTATCGGACTCCTTTTGGTAGAGACGACGACCAGTGGCAACTGGGTCGCTCCCGCCTTGGGAATGTTCGGCTTCGCGCTTGCCCTTGCGTTGCCGTTCACGCTGTTTGCAATGTTCCCGTCGTGGCTGAAGCAGGCCCCGCGTTCGGGTTCGTGGATGACAACGATTAAGATTGTGCTCGGTTTCATCGAACTTGCATTCGCCCTGAAGTTCTTCTCTGTGGCCGACCTCGCCTACGGCTGGCATCTGCTCGACCGCGAGGTGTTCCTGTCGCTATGGATTGTCATCTTCGGCCTGCTTGGTGCCTATCTCGTGGGCTGGCTCAAGTTCCAGGAGGACGAGATTGGCGGCGACATCAAGAAACCAATGCCCGTGCTCTGTATCATGGGCGGTCTCATCTCGTTCGCCTTCGCCATCTATATGGTACCTGGCCTGTGGGGCGCTCCGTGTAAGGCTGTGAGCGCATTTGCCCCGCCCATCAACACACAGGACTTCAATCTGAACACGAAGACCGTTGAGGCTCGCTTCACCGACTACGAGCAGGGTATGGCTGCCGCAAAGGCCGAAGGCAAGCCTGCGTTCATCGACTTCACGGGCTTTGGCTGCGTGAACTGCCGCAAGATGGAGGCTGCCGTCTGGACTGATCCGCGTGTGGCTGACAAACTGAAGAAAGACTACGTGCTCATCTCGCTGTTCGTCGACGACAAGACGCCGTTGGCAGAGCCTTACGAGGTGACCGACGATCAAGGTAATAAGAAGACGCTGCGAACGGTAGGAGCGAAGTGGAGTTATCTGCAGAGTCACAAGTTCGGCGCAAACGCACAGCCGTTCTACGTCATCGTCGACGCTGATGGAAATCCGCTGAGCGGTTCGTTCTCCTACAAGGAAGACGTTCCCGCATTCCTGGACTTCCTGCAGGGTCCGCTAAAATAGAATAAGATGATTACCAAGGAAAAACGCAATGAGATCCTGGCGCTCATCAACCAGGAAGTAGTGCCGGCTATTGGCTGTACGGAGCCAATGGCTGTGGCACTGTGTACGGCGCGTGCCACAGAACTGCTGGGATGTCGCCCCGAGAAAATCACGGCTCAGTTGAGTGGTAATATTCTGAAGAACGCGATGGGCGTGGGCATTCCCGGTACGGGGATGATCGGACTTCCCATCGCCATTGCCCTTGGTGCGCTCATCGGCAAGTCGGCCTATCAACTGGAGGTGCTGAAGGATCTTACGCCTGAGGCGCTCGAGGAAGGCAAGCAGTTCATCGCTGAGAACCGAATCAATATCGGCCTGAAGCCGAACATCTGCGAACTGCTCTATATCGAGATTACCTGCGAGGCTGGGGGCAAGAGCAAAACGGCAATTATCGAGGGCAGTCATACGCATTTCCGTGAGATTTCTCCCGATGAAACCGCAGAAAATGCAAAGAATGGCGCGACTGACGGCAAGTGTCATTGCGAGGAGGAGGAAGAGGGAACGCTCAACCTTCGCACGGTTTACGACTTCGCAATGGAGACGCCTGTCGAGGAGTTGCGGTTCATTCTGAAGACGCAGGAACTGAACATGCAGGCCGCCCGCGAAGCCTTGAAGCACAACTATGGCCACAATCTCGGCAAGACCATCGACCGGCCACTGGGCAAGGGAATCTTTGGCAATTCCATTTTCTCGCATATCATTTCGAAGACCGCTGCTGCCTGCGATGCTCGTATGGGTGGCGCGATGATTCCCGTGATGTCGAACTCGGGTTCGGGCAATCAGGGCATTTGTGCAACCAATCCTGTGGCTGTCTATGCGCAGGAGAACGAGAACACCGAGGAGGAACTCATCCGCGCGTTGACGCTTAGTCATCTGACCGCCATCTACATCAAGCAGAGTCTCGGCCGCTTGTCGGCTCTTTGTGGCTGCGTAGTAGCAGGAATTGGCTCGAGCGTGGGAATCACCTATCTGATGGGCGGCAACTACGAGCACGTCTGTCGTTCGGTGAAGAACATGATTGCCAACCTCACGGGTATGCTTTGCGACGGAGCGAAGCCTTCGTGTTCGCTGAAGATTGCCTCTGGCGTGAGCACTGCTGTTCTCTCGGCTGTGCTGTCGATGGAAGGCAAGTGTGTTTCGTCGGCTGAGGGAATCGTCGATGACTGTGTCGACAAGACCATTCACAATCTGACGAGCATCGGAGCCGAAGCAATGTGTCAGACCGACCACATGGTCCTCGAAATCATGACGCACAAGAATGGCGAATAGCCCCTGAGAAGTGTTTTCGCCCCTTTGCAATTTATCCCTTCACAAATTTGTGCCTGCACAATATATCCCTTTACAATAATCCTTTCAGAAATTTGTCCCTTCACAAATACTTCAAATCGGCCAGTCGTCGGTTTGCTAAGTATTTGTTAGGTTATTCTTTTGTTTAGTATTTCCTAAGTCGTCAATTTGTTCAGTTATCAACTTGTTAAGTCTTTCCTAAGTTATCAATTTGTTCAGTTGCTAACTTGTTAAGTATTCTCTGAGTCGTCAGTTTTTAAGTATTTGTTCAGTCGTTTATTCGCTCATTCGTCTAACTCGTTTCGTTCAGGAGTAAGATAGGGATGATTTGCGGCCAAAAATTCTGGTTTAATTCCTCAAAATGTCACATGTCACATGTCACATGTCACATTTAGTACGTAACGACCCTCAGAAACTAACCTTACATCCTATAGGTTATATTATATTATAATATATATATATATTATAATATAATATAAAAATTACTATCTTACTAAGTATTAGTTTTTATTATCAATTTACTTACAATCTCGAAGTGAGTGCCCAAAAATGAAGTATTGAACCTACCTAAATGTGACATGTGACATTTATTTTGTGACATTCGGACTGCTCCCATTTTCAAGAATCCCCTATTTTAGGGCGTTTCCAGTAATTCGTCCCTGAAACACCCTGCTCAAAACGTCATAATTTAGCGATTTTTGGTGCTATCTACGTGCAGAAAACTGGCATCTTCGAACACAAAACCGCGTTTTTCTCTGCCCAAAGTGCCGACTTTGCAACGAAAACCCTCGTTTTTTTGCACTATTTGTCAATATTCTATTTTTAACTTATATCGTTGATTATCAGTGTGTTAACTATAAATTGGTGTCTAACTTTCAGTTTGAAAGCAGATTTTCCGATTTTGTCAAACATTCCGCTAAAATCCCCGTTTCCCCGCCTTTTCCGACCTCAAATAACTTGCACACAAGGTGCCGATTTTCGTAAAGAACATGCCGATTTTTGCAAAGAACATGCCGATTTTTGTTGAGAAGTACCCGTTTTTTGTCAAGTAGTGGTCGATTTTTGCATAGTAGTCATCGTTTTTTGAGGTCGTCAGTTGCTATTCTTTTGCCCTTCTATTTGCCCCGATTTCGTTCCTCATTATCCTTCCGACTCCCCCGTAAATTGACGAGGGAAATATTTCCTTCGTTGACTCTATCTCCATAAAAATTTCTTTTTGATCATCACTGCTGTCCAAAGAAAATTTCTCAGACATGATTTAAATTGATTATTTTCAATGAGTTACGCGAATATTATTTTTTCGAGATTTGATTTTGTACTTTTGCAAATCGTATTGCAAGAGGCAGAAATCATGAATCAAGGA
>JAILFH010000061.1 GCA_024697645.1 Prevotella sp. | reverse complement strand
CGTAGATAGCAAAGAGGGTGAAATGATTATAGATGAAAAGATGTCGCGGAAGAGAAAAAACAAAACCGAAGGAAACGGCAAACCAAGCGATCTTTGACTTATTGATACAGTATGCGAGCCAAGTAGGCTTGGCTACGCGGTTCAGAAAGGTTGAAAAGCGTTGAGAGGGGTTGAGAAAGGGGCAGAGAGGTTGAGAGAGGTTGAGAAGGGTTGAGAGAGGTTCAGAAGGGTTGAGAGAGGTTGAGAAGGGTTGAGAGAGGTTCAGAGGTTTTGAGAAAGGTGCAGAAAGGCTAATCCGCTCCCCTCCTCCGGGGAGGAGGGGTGTAGTGAAGCGAAGCGAAACGGAGGGTGGTAGCGGTAAAAGTCTGCTGAAACCAACTGAATGACAATTTGTCGAACACCCATTTGTCTCTACCACCCCTCGCCTACGGCTCCACCCCTCCTTCCAGAAGGAGGGGAATTAAATACCTAACCTTACTCACGTCTAGAGCGAAGCGGGGAAAAGCAAAGTAACGGGTTTACCTTGCGGACAAGTTCAAAATGACGGGGGCAGATATAAAGCACGCCTTTAGACAATACAAAGGATGCCTTTAGATGTTAGAGAGCACGTCTTTCTAGGTATATAGAGCATACCTTTCTATGTATATAAAGCATGCTTTTCTATGGTCGAAAGGATACCTTTATAGGGGTAAAGAGTATGCCTTTATAGGGTAAAGAGCATGTGTTTGTAAGGTAGAAAGGACAAAGGTCTTTACGCCTTCTGAATCAGGGCGACAGCATAGGCGGAGATTCCCTCCTCGCGACCAGTGAAGCCAAGGCGCTCAGTGGTTGTGGCCTTGATGGAAACGCAGTCGGCATCAACTCCCATCACCTCAGCCAGACAAGCCTGCATGGCGGGGATATGTGGATTGAGTTTCGG
The DNA here is from genome assembly GCA_024697645.1 of Prevotella sp. GTDB lineage: Bacteria > Bacteroidota > Bacteroidia > Bacteroidales > Bacteroidaceae > Prevotella. The sequence goes on along the minus strand of JAILFH010000061.1, from coordinate 13,650 downwards.
GCGCTCAGCACAGACGGTTGCATCGATGTTCCCCACCTCGTAGCCATGTTCACGCAGCAGTTCGACCGTCTTCCGCAGCAGAATCTTACTGTCGATGTCGAGCGTAGAAGCGGCCGTATCGGGGAAATGATAGCCAATATCGCGCAAGGCGGCAGCACCCAGCAATGCGTCGCAGATGGCGTGAATGAGCACATCGGCGTCGCTATGACCGAGCAGCCCCAGCGAATGTTCTATCTTGATGCCTCCCAGCCACAGGTCGCGGCCGGCTACCAACTGATGGACGTCGAAGCCCATTCCAACTCGAATCTTCATCATCGTCTCGTTTAAAAATATATCTCCTGTATATCAATCTACCTAACCATCAAAATTGAAGCGTAGGGCGCAAGTATCGGAACGACGAACGCTACCAAGGCCAAGACCAAAAACTCACCTCTAAAGAATTACTTCTTCCTCGAAACAAGAGGCATATTTACCAAAGTTTCGCCTCCAAAGAATTACTCCTTCCTCGAACAAGAAGCATGTCTGCCACGTTCGCCTCCAAAGCATCTCTCTTGCTCCTCGAAACAAGAAGCATATCTGCCAAGTTCGCCTCCAAAGCATCTCTCCTTCCTCGAAACAAGAGGCATATCTACCAAGTTCCGCCTCCAAAGCACATCTCGTTCCTCGCTCCTCGTTCCTCCTTCCTCGAAAAAAACTACCTACTGAACAGGTCCTTAATTCCGTCCATATCGAAGGAAAGCGTGAAGCGGAGCGTCTGATCGAGCGGGTTGCTCTTCGCCGTCGAAATCACGTAACCAGCATCGAGTGAGAACACACTCATTCGGAAACCGGCACCGAAGGTGAAATACTTACGATTACCCTTGTTCTCCGACTCATGGTGATAACCCGCACGGATGCTGAACTGGTCGTGATAGACATACTCCGCACCGACACTCCACTGAATCTCCTGCAGTTCCTCACTGAATCCATTCGGAGCATCGCCAAAACTCTTGAAGATACCGTTGATGCTGGAAATATCGTAGTATTCCTCCTGCACACGCTGCTGATAGGCCTCCGTCGACTCGCCCTCCTCCTGTTTCGGATAGGTCGGCACGAGCAACTTATTAGCATCGGCTGCAATCGTGAAGCGGTTGTACTCATCGACAGGAATCATCAGAGAAGCACCCAGACGCATGTTGGTGGGGATGAACTCACTGTTGTCGTCGCCACCAAAGGTGATTTTCGAACCGATATTGGAGACATTGAAGCCAAGACCCACCTGACACTCGCGGTCGCCCAGGTTCAGATAGTCCTGATAGTAGACCGCCACGTCGGCAGCGAAGGCCGTACCGGGAGACGTATCATCGGTGTAGTCGTAGGTCAGGTCGCTATAGATAAAGCGCAGCGCAGCAGCCCACGAGAACTTCTCACTGAGCATCATCGAATAAGCCACATCGGCCGACATCTCATAAGGATTGATCGACATATTCGAACCAGCGTCGTCGCCATAGCCCATCATCACCTCACCCAGCGAGAAATAGCGGAGCGAGCCCGAGATGGCCGAGTAGTCGCCAATGCGATAGTAGCCAGCCAGATAGGCCAGGTCCATGTCGCTGACGAGCTGACGGAGCCACGGGGTGTAGTTGAGCGAGACACCAGCGCGCGAAATGGCAAACGGATACTTGGCAGGATTCCAGTATTGTGAGTTGACGTCGGCCTCAGTAGCCGCACCAACATCACCCATACCTGCCGCACGGGCATCAGGCGCAATCGTCTGCGAGGTCACAGATGCATTCACGGGGTTGAACATGTCCTTCTTGTCCTGTGCTACTACCGAGGCGGCAACACAACTAAGGAGCAGAACGGCCAATGTCAGCCTTTTCATTATCGTTTTCTGTATCATACTTCGTTTCTATTTCTTGGGTTTTTATTCTTATTCTTGGATGATATTCGCTTCTAATGGAAAGAGGTACGTCTGTACGTTTCTTATCGAATGTTCGTTTCTTATAGAATGATGTTCATTACTGATGGAATGATCTTTTCTTATGAAAGAGGTCAGCGGCAGTTAGTGCGCTATGACCACGAGTTTCTTCGCCTTCGAAGTCTGGGCGCTGTCGTCGGACGAGAGGCGCACACGATAGAGATAGACGCCCGTCTGCATGCGCTGACCGCCATCGAGGGTCAGATCCCAGTCGAGGGTGTAGGTGTTGTCGGTAGAGACGCCACTCTCGCTATGGCTCCACAACAGGCGACCACTGGTGTCGAAGATTTCGAGCACGAGGTCGACGGTGCTTCCCGTACGGTCGTGGGTGACTATGAACGTCGTGCTGGTGCGGGCAGGGTTCGTGGTGCAGTCGAGACTGAAGAGTTTGGGCGTCAATCCCTTCACCACATTGAACGAGAGTTGCGCCGTTGACGAGTTGTTCAGCACGTCCCAGGCGCGGAAGAGCAGCGTGTGAGGACCAACCTCCAGTTCGGGAATGCTATAGAAGGTGGAACCAGACGTGTAACTGCCGAAGTCGAACTGGAAGTTATCGTTCAGCACGTAGGTCTTCGACATCTCTCCGTCGATGATGAGTTCGAGATCGTGACCAATGCCGTTGCCCGAGGTGTTCAGACCGTCCTTGTCGTTGATCTCCGCCACGAAGTAAGGCGTACTGTTCACGTCGCCACCATTGACGAACGACGGAGAGTTCAGATAGCAGTAGATGCTCGGTCCGATGGAGTCGTTGCCTGCCGCATCACTACCACCGACGAGGAAGTCGGAACTGGCGCCATGAGCCAGAATGGTGTAGTCGCTGCTCACCGCATGCACGTTGATCAGACCCGAGGCATCAGAATAGTTGATGTCCATCGGTACGGCGAACGAGACATTGAAACGGCCGCCACGCAGGCTGTCAGTGCCGTTGAAGAGCGTCTTCGTGCGGTCGGTATAGGTGAAGGCGGATGAAGCCTCCGAGGCGTCGTTCAGTTTGCAAACGATTGTCTCCTCAGAGTCGCGAACCGTCAGCGAGACAACACCATCGAAGTCGGTGTGGTTCTCCACATGGCCCGACACGCTGGCAATACTACCTGCACGCAACTGAATCTGCGAAGCGGAAGAACTGCTGACGGGCTTTCCGTTGATGGAATCGACGACAACCGTAGCCGTGGGGATGTTCAGCGGAAGGGCTGGGTCGCCCAACAACTGATACTGCAACATATTAACGGTGCGGTCGCTGCCATTGGAGATCATCTCGTTCTTCGCACGCTGCTGAGCCTCACCGATGGTGATGGGCTTGCCATCGTCGTCGACAGTCAGCACGTGACGCATGAATGCCATATTCATGACCTTGTTCTGAGTGACGAACACCGTGCGCGAAGTGCCATAGAAGGCAATGGCGCCGCCCTTGCTGTTCAGCACGGCAGTCTCGCCGATGGTGGCAGTAGAGCCGTCGAAAGGCATGAGGTCGCACGACGCCGTAATCCACAGCGGCAGGTTCTGATTCGTGAAACCTTCGAAGTCGGTCAGTCGCAGCACGTTCTCATGAGAGATCTGGTCGGCACGTCCGTGACCGGCATAGTCCATCACGAGTGCGCCCTGCTGCTGATATTGCTTCACAAGTTTGGTCACCTCGGGATAACTGTTGCCCGTGGAGGAAGTCTCACGCGTGAACGCGTCCCACATCACCTTTCTGACGAGATAGCCCGGATGATTCTTCGCGGCTTCGTTGGCAGCATCATTGATGTCGCGCATGTGTACATTATTATTTCCATCGTCGCCCATGAACACGAGGGTGTTCTGCCAGACGCCTGCATTCTTGTTCTCAGCATAACTAATGACCTTGTCGACCATCACCTTCGCATCGCTCTCGCTGACAACAGGAAAACGGCCTACGGCTACATCGGCAAGACCTGAAGGACATTCGTAGGGATAACTGCCCGTGGTGAGCGACTCGCCGTCGTCGAGCAAGCAGAAAAACTCGTCGGCCACGTAGCAATAGGTCTCGCTGAAGGAGTTCTCGCTCTCGAAGCAGAGCAGATAGTCGTCGACGGAGGCCGTACGCCAGTCGCTGGTGAGCATGCGGTTGTCCCAGGCGCAGTCGCCGAAGAGCAGCAGATAGCGAGGCTGGTCGGCTTCGCTCTCAGCGCGGTCGTAGAGCATCTTCATATAGCGCTTGTAGGCCGAAGCATCGGGTGTGCCGCTGGAGAACTCATTGTAGATCTCGTCGGCAGGCAAGATGCGGACACGCAAACCGTCGTGACTGCGATGGAACTCGGCAAGCCGTTCGGCCTGGGTGCGCAGATTCTGCGAGGTGGGTATGATGATGACCATATCGACTGCAGAGTCGCCATGAAGGTCCTGATTCGTGATGTTGTAGGCGTATTCCGGCACACTGAACGCATCGCCCTGCAAACTGGGCTGAGCGCTGGGACTCTCGAGCACGAGGTCGATGAAGTCGAGTCGGACTGGCCCCCCGCTGGTGGTCTGCAACTGGATGGTATTCTGGTCGAGCACGTTGTCGGCCGAAAGCGTGAAGACGCGATTGGCAGCGCTACCCTTCTCGTAGTAGGCGCTCGACACGGGAATGGAGATGGTGCCGAGGCTCTGCCCGTTGCAACTGATGCTGACCACGCTGCTCACGTTGGCAGACGCCGTCACCGAAAGTTTGGCAGCAATGCCCGAGACGGGTGACTCCAGCGTGTAGGTCTTTGAGGAACCCTGCGACACAGGGCTGTTCTCATAGAGATTGCGACCGCCCTGGAACCAGGCGTAGTTGTCGACTTCATGCAGCACGTGATAGTGCTCAGGACGCGGATAATAGGCCGTGAGGAATTCCTCTTCGCTGATGGTCTGTGGGGCTTCTTCGCTCTCGGTGATGAAGTAGCAGCCGTAGTCGGAATAGGGATTGCGGGTGCGAGTTGAGATCTGATTGCCCGACCAACTCACGGGACCGAGACCATAGAACAAATGACGACCGCCCACAATGCATTGGGCGACTTCCTTCAGGTCGTCGGTGTCGGTAAGATAGGTGGCCTTGAGGGTCTCGGGCTGGAGATTGCCGCCATAGCCGTAGATCTTCACTCGCTCGAGGTTAGAAAAACCTGCCTTGCGGATGAGTTCGTCGGTCAGTTGATAGATGCCTGACTCGGGCACCTGAATCTTTGCCCACTTGCCTGTGGCAAGAACGGAGTGGTCGGCATACTGGACAGTCGAACTGGCGAGCGCCGGCACTTGAGCCTTCGCACGTGCTGCAGGGGCTTCTGACGAAATCTTCAGCATGAAACTGACCAGCCATTGCCAACGACCTTCGCGATAGACCATCGGGCAGAATCCCAGACTGAGATAGCCCTGACCCCGACTTCTCATCACTCGCTGCTCCACTTCAGGCAAGGCTGGCAGAGGAGCACCCGAGAGCGCCTGATAGCGGGCAACGTCGGTGCTGGTCATATCGATGAATTCGGGATAGAGAATCTCCACCTGATAGACGGAGTCGCGGAAGTCGGTGCCGAGTGGCACGCTGTAACCGAAATGGGGCAACAGCGAATCGATGCGCACATCGTCGTAGGTGAGGTTGAAGAAGCGCTGAGCTTGCAGCGTTGAGTGGGTGCACAACAAGAGCATTGCGACCACCACCATTCGCCATATCTGCTGCGGCAAAATATACGCCACAGCAGTAGCAAACAGACGTTGCCACTGCCCACGAGTCAGACGCCGAAGAGGACTTCTGCTCGTTGTTTTCTTGCTGATTTCTCTTCGATTCACGCTTTCTAATAACGTCAATCTCTATATTTTATTGTGTCGCACACTAAAAAATTGAGTACGACTGCCCGTAAGGGGCAAGGGACAAGGGACAACTTTTGGAGCAGCGAGCGCCATCAAGTTTACTTGTTTGGCCGAGTCGCGAGAAAAGTCGACAAAAAGTCAAGGAGCAAGAGAAATGCTTAGCGGCAAAATTTGAGACAGACGATCAAGCGAAAGGTTAGGAGTCCGCCGTTTCCCAAAAGAGCATACTTAAAATTACTCATTACTCATTTCTCATTACTCATTACTCCTATTTTACCCAGAAATCGAGAAGTTTGCGACCTTCGAGATAACCCTCCAAATGGTCGTCAACCTTCACGGGACCAACGCCCACGGGAGTTCCGGTGTAGAGGAGGTCGCCCGTCTTCAGGGTGAAGAAGCGGCTGATGTAGGCAATGAGTTCATCGACATGATAGAGCATATCGGTGCTGCAACCTTGCTGGACGGTCTGCCCGTTCAGATCGAGATGGAAGTGGAACCCCTCGTCGCCCTCATGACCAAAGGTCTTGGGTGCGAGTTCGTCGAGCGGCACAAATTCGCCGAGGGCAGCACTACCGTCGAAGGCTTTGGAAATCTCCCACGGGTGGCCGTTGTCCTTCAGTCGGCGCTGCAGGTCGCGAGCGGTGAAGTCGATTCCAACCGTCACTGCGTCGTAATAGCGATGAGCAAAGCGCTCTGCGACATTCTTACCCAAACGGCAGATTCGGACCACCAACTCGGTCTCGTAGTCAACTCGTCCGAGATGATCGGGCAGGAAGAAGGGCTTGCCGTTCTTGAGCACTGCCGACTCAGGCTTCATAAACACTACCGGCTCAGCGGTTTTATAGAGTTTCCCGTCTATTTCCTGATTGTGCAGGATGTAGTTCTTTCCGATTGCAAAAATCTTCATGTCGATATTGATTTACTTTTTGCAAAGGTAACACTTTTTTCCCATTCGATTAAAAAAAACGCAGAATTTGTTTTGCCTTGCCCATGTTTTTGATTATCTTTGCAACTACAAACAACATAAAAATAAAAAAGTTGACCATGAAAAAAAGAATTGTCACTTTTGGAGAGATACTGCTACGCTGGTCGAAAGATGAGCACATGCGACTGAAACAGGGTAGCGACTGGAAAGGTAAATTTGGTGGTTCGGAAGCCAATGTGGCCGTATCGTTGTCGATGCTGGGCAATAAGGTTGGCTATGTGTCGCGCGTGCCGATGAACGAGATGGGACAGGCGTGTCTGAACGAACTGCGCTACTATGGCATCGACGTCAACGACGTAGTACGCGGTGGCGACCGACTGGGAACTTACTATTTCGAGGCTGCTGCAGGACTTCGCCGTTCGCAGGTGGTCTACGACCGTCGTGGGTCGTCGTTCTATTCGGCTGCTCCGGGCATGTTCCCGTGGAAGGAAATCTTCAGCCGCACCGATATTTTCCACTGCTCAGGCATTACCTGTGCCGTGAGTCCGAGTGCTACGGAGGCGACGTTCGAGGCTGTTCGGACGGCGAAGGACATGGGGTTGCGTATCACTTGCGACATCAATTTCAGAAAGAATCTCTGGAAATATGAGGGCGCTGATGCCCATAAGACGCTGAACGAACTGATGCAGTACAGCGACTACATCTTCGGCGATCAGGACGAATGGGAAGTGGCTACGGGCGTGAAGCAAGTGCCGATGGACCACATGATGGCCGATACGGAACTGGATATGGACGCCTATCGCCGCTACTTCGACGAGATGCATCGACAGTTCCCGAACTGCAAGGAGATGATGCTTGGACTCCGCAACCAGATTACTTCTACCCACCACACGCTCACTGCTCTTCTCTGGTATGAGGGCGATATCTATCAGGCTCATATCTACGACATCTATCCCATTGTCGACCCCGTTGGTGTGGGTGATGCTTTCGTTGCTGCTTACGTCCACGCCGCCGAGAAATGGAAGGGCGACCCACAACACTGCCTCGACTTCTCCGTTGCTGCCTCTCAACTGAAGAACTCTGTCGCCGGCGATTTCAACCTGGTGACGGAAGAGGAAATCTTAGAACAGATTATAAATTACAAGTGACAATTCACAAATATGATTACTATTTAGGGGCTGAAAGGTATGCTGTATAGGAGCGAAAACATTGTGGTTACAAAGGCTGACGCTTTCACCGATAGAATCGTAAACATGTATAAGGTGCTCAATGAGAGGAAGGAGTTTATTATCTCTAAGCAGGCCTTGAGAAGCGGTACAAGCATTGGCGCAAGTATCACAGAAGGCTTCAGCGCTCAAAGTAATGCTGATTTTGTCAGCAAATTGAGTATTGCCCTGAAAGAATCTGATGAAACGCTATATTGGCTTCGAAAACTCCGCGCTGGTAGTTTCATTTCGGAAAAAGAATACAACTCAATGGAAGCCGACAACAAAGAAATAAGCAAACTCCTAACCAGCATTATCAAAACCAAAAAGAGAAACATGGAAAAATAAAAATATTTGGCGCTACTGCACCAAACATATAATTCTCGGTGTTTCCAATAAAAATCTAAGACAAAAAATATGATTAGTTTTTATGGCTGAAATCTTCAGTTGTCAAAACTAATCATATTTGTAACTTGTAATCTGTAACTTGTAATTTGCTATATTGCTTTCAGTCTTTGCCGACACTGCTCCAGAATGTCAGTGAGTTCGTCAACAGTTTCTGCGCGAAGCATTGCGATGCGCATCTGTCGGAAATCGGGGATACCTTTGAAAACTGGTGAAGCAGCAAGATGGCGACGCGTGTGGAGAATGCCGCGATATTCGCTCGAATAACGTTTCTTGACCTTTGCTTCCTGTGTGTCACCGCTGCCAGGAAGTGCTTTCATCTCACTGATGCGATTGATGTTGATCATCAGTTGCTCTTTCAGAACGTCAATCTTCTCGTCGGTCGTGAGTTGCTGACGACTGAAAATCCAAGGCTGACCAAATGTGGCCCGACCAATCATCACTGCGTCAACCCCATATCGCTCGAAAGCCTGATCGGCCTCAGTGAGCGAATGAATGTCGCCATTGCCAATGATGGGAATATGAATACGGGGATTCTTTTTCACTTCACCAATGAGGGTCCAGTCGGCGTCGCCCGTATACATCTGGGAACGGGTGCGACCATGAATGGTCAGCGCCTGAATGCCGCAATCCTGCAGTTGTTCCGCCAGTTCGGTAATAATCAGGTTTTCCTTATCCCACCCGAGACGCGTCTTCACGGTTACTGGCGTATGAACAGCCTTCACCACCTCGCGGGTGATGTCAAGAAGAAGGGAAATGTTGCGCAGTATGCCTGCTCCCGCACCCTTTCCAGCAACCTTCTTCACTGGACAACCGAAGTTCAGGTCGATGACGTCTGGGTGGGCTTCTTCCACGATGCGGGCAGCCTCTACCATCTGCGGCACATCGCGTCCGTAAATCTGAATTCCCACGGGGCGTTCCTCGTCGCTGATGGTCAGTTTGCTGATGGTTGACTTCACCGAACGGACAAGCGCCTCGGCCGACACAAACTCCGTGTAGACCATAGCAGCACCGAACCGCTTGCAGAGCAGACGGAATCCAATGTCGGTGACGTCCTCCATCGGTGCAAGGAACACCGGGCGTTCACCAAAGTCAATCGTTCCTATTTTCATTCGTTGAGGTTTACTTCAGCAGTCGCTTGGAGAGTTGCTGGAGCATATCTGCCGTCATTGTCTCGAGGTCGAACTGAGGTTTCCAGTCCCACTCGGCACGGGCAGCACTATCGTCGAGGCTGTCGGGCCACGAAGAGGCAATGGCCTCCTTCAACGGGTCAACATCATAGACCATTTCGAACTCGGGCTTGTGGCGCTTGATGGCGGCGTAGATTGTCTCAGGCGCAAAACTCATGGCCGTCACGTTGAATCCGTTGTGGTGGATGAGTCGCTCGGGATCGGCCTCCATCAGCGAGATTGCTGCGTGAAGAGCATCGGGCATATACATCATGTCCATCAGCGTGCCTTCAGCAATCGGGCAGACGAATTTCTCACCACGCACAGCAGAATAGAAGATGTCTACAGCGTAGTCGGTCGTACCACCACCCGGAGGGGTCATATAGGAAATCAGACCGGGGAAGCGCACCGAACGCGTGTCGACACCGTATTTATGGAAATAATATTCAGAAAGAAGTTCAGTTGTCACCTTCGACACGCCATAGATGGTGCGAGGACGCTGAATGGTGTCCTGCGGCGTTTTTACACGCGGTGTTTCGGGACCAAAAGAGCCAATGGAACTCGGCGTGAACACAGCACACTGATGCTCGCGAGCCACTTCGAGAATGTTCAGCAAGCCGTCAATACCGATTTTCCAAGCCAATAGGGGTTTCTTCTCGGCAACCACTGAGAGCAGGGCTGCGAGGTTATAGATAGCGTCGATGTCGTATTGCTTCACAACATCGGCAATCTGCTGGCCGTTGGTGACATCAGCAATGGCCGAAGGACCTCCATCACGGAGATCGCCTGTAGGTTCTGCACCAGGAATATATCCTGCCACAACGTGGTCAGCACCATAACGCTTCCTCAGTTCACGAGTAAGTTCTGAACCAATCTGACCAGTTGAACCAATTACTAAAATATTCTTCATAGGTAAGTTTAGGAATGTCCTTTTTCTATTTACGGCACAAAATTAAGCAAAAATAACATACCCTCCAACGATTTTTTGAAAATAATTTTGTTATTTTGCAAATGTTAAACCAATTGCATGACATTATCGTCAAAATAAATAATAAAATATTCAATCAAACAATCGTAAATCTAAAATTATGTACGGAAAGATGAAAGAACATCTCAGCCAGTCGTTGGCCGAGATTCGCGAGGCTGGCCTCTACAAAGAGGAGCGCCTTATCGAAAGTCCTCAGCGCGCAGCCATTGATGTTGCCGGTAAGGAAGTGTTGAATTTTTGTGCTAACAACTACCTCGGCCTGAGCGATAACAAGCGTATTATCGAGGCATCGAAGCGCATGATGGATGAGCGCGGCTTTGGCATGTCGTCGGTACGTTTCATCTGTGGTACCCAAGATATTCACAAGCAACTTGAGGCTGCTATCTCTGAATATTTCAAGACCGAGGATACCATTCTCTATGCGGCTTGCTTCGATGCTAATGGTGGTGTGTTCGAACCGCTTCTGACCGATGAAGACGCCATCATCTCCGACTCACTGAACCACGCTTCCATCATCGACGGTGTTCGTCTCTGCAAGGCAAAGCGCTATCGCTACGCAAATGCCGACATGCAGGATCTTGAGCGTTGTCTGCAGGAGGCTCAAGAGCAGCGCTTCCGCATCATCGTCACTGACGGTGTGTTCTCGATGGACGGCAATGTTGCCCCGATGGACAAGATCTGCGACCTCGCAGAGAAGTATGATGCACTCGTGATGGTTGATGAGAGCCACTCGGCTGGTGTCGTCGGTAAGACCGGACACGGCGTAAGCGAGTTCTTCAATACTTATGGCCGTGTTGACATTTATACAGGAACACTGGGCAAGGCTTTCGGCGGTGCTCTCGGCGGATTCACGACGGGTCGCAAGGAAATTATCGATATGCTGCGTCAGCGCTCACGCCCCTATCTATTCTCCAACTCTCTGGCTCCCTGCATCATCGGTGCTTCGCTCGAGGTGTTCATGATTCTCAAGGAGAGCGACGAACTCCACGATCGTCTCGTAGAGAACGTTGAGTATTTCCGCGATAAGATGATGGCTGCTGGCTTCGACATCAAGCCAACTCAAAGTGCAATCTGCGCTGTGATGCTCTATGACGCTAAGTTGTCGCAGGTCTATGCTGCCAAGTTGCAGGACGAGGGCATCTACGTCACTGGTTTCTATTATCCTGTAGTTCCGAAGGGACAGGCCCGTATCCGCGTGCAGATCTCTGCTGGTCACAACCGCGAGCAACTCGACAAGTGCATTGCAGCGTTCATTAAGGTTGGCCGCGAGTTGGGCGTTCTCAAAGACTAACTGCCTATGGAGCAATCAGAAAAGATTTGGATTGAGGAGCGTATTGTCGACGTGCTGAAGACGGTCTACGACCCTGAGATTCCCGTTGACATTTATGAACTCGGTCTTATTTATCGCATTGAGGTGAAGGACGATCACGACGTGGAGATCGATATGACTTTCACGGCGCCGACTTGTCCTGCTGCCGACTTCATTCTCGAGGATGTCCGCCAGAAGGTGGACTCTCTCGAGGGTGTTCGTAACTGTACTGTAAACCTCGTCTTCGAGCCCGTTTGGGACCAGTCGATGATGTCGGAGGAGGCGAGAGTAGAACTGGGGTTTGACTAGTTGATAATTAACAGTTGAAAGTTGATAGTTATGATTAGACTTTGTTGCTGAAGACACTATGGTGATGCCCAGGAAAAAAGTTGTTATTGAAGAAAAATCAGACGCCTTCACCGATAGAATTGTAAGGATGTATAAGTACCTTGTTGAAAATAACATTGAGAAGGTAATGGCTCAGCAAGTTTATCGTAGTGGCACAAGCATTGGAGCAAATGTCGCAGAAAGTCAGAATGCCCAAAGCGATCCTGATTTTATAAGCAAACTTTCAATAGCGCTTAAAGAAGCAGACGAGACCTTGTATTGGTTAAAGAAACTGCATACGGGAGATTATCTTACCGAAAGGCAGTTCCTCTCCATGCAAGCAGATAATGAGGAAATCATTAAACTTCTTACAAGTATCATCAAGACAAAAAAGAAGAATATGGGAATCTTGTAAATAGATATACCTTTTCAAAGTCTTAAAACATGACAGAACTATTAGGAAATATTCAACCAAAATATTTATCAGCAATGCAAATCATAACTCTCAATTATCAACTCTCAACTATCAATTATAAATGAAGAACGTATATTTCCTGGCCGATGCCCACCTCGGCTCCCTCGCAATCCCACACCAGCGCACGCAAGAGCGTAGACTGGTTAGATTCCTCGACAGTATCAAGGAGAAGGCTGCCGCCATCTACCTGTTGGGTGATATGTTCGACTTCTGGGATGAGTATCGATATGTTGTGCCTAAGGGTTACACCCGCTTTCTCGGAAAGATTTCCGAACTTACTGACAGCGGTGTAGAAGTCCATTATTTCACGGGCAATCACGACATCTGGACTTACGGCTATCTCGAACAGGAGTGCGGTGTTATCCTGCATCGTCAGCCACTGACCACCGACATCTATGGTCGCGTGTTCTATCTGGCTCATGGTGACGGTCTGGGCGATCCCGACAGGAAGTTTAAGTTCTTGAAATGGATGTTCCACAATCGTTTCTGTCAGCGACTGCTCAACTTCGTTCATCCGTGGTGGGGAATGCAACTTGGTCTGCAATGGGCAAAGCATTCGCGACTGAAGCGAGCAGATGGCAAGGAAGCACCCTATATGGGTGAGGACCGCGAACATCTTGTACTTTATACAAAGGAATATCTGAAGACCCATCCGAACATCGATTTCTTCATCTATGGTCATCGGCACATCGAACTCGACCTGATGGTTTCAAAAGGTTCTCGTATCAATGAAGGTCATGCAGAACTGACTGAGAATGAACCGAGAGAGAAAGGTCGTGCAAGAATGATGATTCTTGGCGACTGGATTTGGCAATTCACATACGCAGTCTATGACGGCGAACACATGCTGCTCGAGGAGTATGTGGAAGGAGAAAGCAGACCGTAGACAATTTACAGATTACAAATCACATATTACAAATATGATTAGTTTTGAGAACTGAGATTTTCAGTCTTAAAAACTAATATTACTGTCCGCTAAACATTGATTCATCAGACAAAATTAGGGCTGTCACCATTCAAAGGTGTCAGCCCTTTTGGTTATCTTTGCAGTCGCCAAACATAAACAAACATAACCATGGGCAAAAGTACACATTTTTTCGG
>JAILFH010000123.1 GCA_024697645.1 Prevotella sp. | reverse complement strand
GATCATTCGACAATTTTGTCGTAAATATGCTTGGAGCATTGGCTGCTTATTGCTTCTTCCCTAAGAAACCAAACATCGCTTGCGAAAGAACTATAGATAACCAGCTTGCAATATTTTGAATTCGTCGAACTCACGTTAAATCTTCGTTGTTCATCTTCACCATTGATGTAGTTGAATAAAGCGTTCAGCGCTTGACAGAACCACAACATTTGGTTAAAGAAGATTAAATTTCTAAACTTTTAGAATGAAATGTTTGGTCGTTCTAAATAATTAGAATATATTTGCATTCGAAAACTTTAGAATAACGAAAATAGACATTTGACTTATGAAAGAAAAGAATGCTAACCAACTGACGAAGGGCGAAATGCAGGTGATGAACGTACTGTGGAGTTTGCCCGACGAGAAAGGCTTTTCCAATGAGATTATGGAGAAGATGCCTGAACCTAAACCAGCGCTGACCACTTTGCTCACATTTCTGAAGATTCTGAAGGAGAAGGGATTCGTGAATTCCGTGAAGGTCGGCAAGAGCCACCTGTTCTCGGCTATCGTGAGTCGCCGCGCTTACACATCTTCTTATATGCGCGATGTGCGCGACACCTTCTTTGGAGGTTCTTTTGCCTCTCTGGTGTCGTTCTTCGCAGAGGAAGAAAAACTCTCGCAGGAAGATATCGACGAAATCCTGGCCATGCTGAAGAAATAGGAAGCCCAGTTCTCAAAGTAACAGAGTAACGAGGTTATGAGTGGTTATGAGTGGTTATGAGTAGTTATGAGTGGTTATGAGTAGTTCGAATGGTAATCTCTCTCCACTTTCCTTTCTCCACTCTCCTCTAATTTGTAGCGAAGCGGAATGTGTAGCGCCTTCAAGGCAGTTAACAAAACTAAAATACAAAAAAGAATGACAGAATTTCTGATATACGATTTGAAGGTAGCGGTATTACTGCTGGTGTTCTGGCTATTCTACCGCCTGTTGATGGACCGCGCAGTTTATCATTGGCTCAACCGCATAGTCCTGCTCCTGACAATGGCTTTGTCGCTGATATTGCCTTTGTGCATCATCACGATTCATAAGCAAGTGCTTGTGCAGCAACCCAATAGCCTTCCTTTGCCTATAAGTGGGAATAATGCCTTCCCAGGATTGTGGCAAGGCGGTGCGACTCCAGTTAATCAGCAAGAGGCTTGGGACATGGGGCTCGTCGTGGGAGTTATTCTAATTGTTGGCATTCTTTTGCGCCTAATAATAGTTGGGCGTTCCTATTATAAACTGAAAATACTGATCAGCAATAGCGAGAAGCATCCACAGGACGACGGAACGGTGATGGCTGTGACCGAAGAGCCTGTGGCACCCTTCAGTTGGATGCGAACCATTGTCATGAACCGGTCTGACTATGAATCGCTGACGACTCAGGAGGAAATACTCGCCCATGAACGAGGCCATATCAACTGCCATCACAGTTGGGATATGGTGTTCGTTGAAGTGCTCACAGCCCTGCAGTGGTTCAATCCCGTGGTATGGCTCCTGCGCAAGGACTTGCGCATCGTCCACGAGAGCGAAGCCGATCAGGCTGTTCTCTCTCAGGGGTTTGCAATTGACCCATACATCCATCTGCTCATCCGGAAGGCCACTGGATTACCAGTTAGTCCGTTGGCCAACGGAATGAGTGTCAATATGATTAAAAAACGAGTAATCATGATGAAAACAAATAAACAGAAAAGCCGCTACGTGTGGCTTCGTGCGCTCTACGTTCTGCCCATCGTAGCCATTTCGCTAGCTGCAACGGCAAAGGTAGTGGTAGAGTATAAACCCATTACGAATTCTTCGTCCCAACCTACTCAGAAAAGCGAAGCGGCAACAGTTGAGCAGGAAAACGTTGCTCAGGTTTCAGAAGAAACCGTGGTGAAGGATGAATTCTTTGTCAGTTTCTCCCCGACGCTTACGAATCGGGCTCATCCAAAGGTAGGTGGAGCCTATACGCTTCAGATTCCCGAGGAATTGCAGCAGAAGATGAAGGAGAAGTATGGAAGCGAGAATCTTCCGGATGGCCTAAATCTGGTAGACGGAACTTACAAAACGGCTTATAGCAAGGCTACAACCATAATGAAACTTGATGGAAAGGTGTTCGATGAGCATTCGTTGCCTAAAGTCAGAATTGAAGATGTAGTCAATATCGAGGAGAGTCAGAATGCTGACGGAAGAAGGGTAGTGAATATTATCACTAAAGGCAGTCAAACGAAAACGACTTCTACTGATGATTTGAGCGCTGCTGAGATTGTTGATGACCAAGCCGGGGAAGAAATTTCGGGAGACGATGATAAGATATTCGATATCGTTGAGGAGATGCCTTCGTTTCCCGGCGGCATGATGAAACTGATGCAATTCCTGCAGGCTAATATGAAGTATCCGAAAGAGGCAACCGCTCAAGGTTTGCAAGGTCGCGTCATCGTTCAGTTCGTTGTGGAGAAAGATGGTTCGCTAACCAATCTGAAGATTGTGAAGAGCGTTGAACCTAAGGAAGCAGCGAGCCCGAAGAACGAAGGAACCGTGGGCGATGTTGTCATCGTGGGATATGGTGAGCCTAAGGAATCCGCAAGTACGTTGCTCGATGACGAAGCCCTTCGCGTTGTCCGACTGATGCCGAAGTGGACACCAGGTAAGCTGAATGGCAAGGTCGTCAGAACAAAATTCAACATTCCATTGGTGTTCAGACTGAACTGAGAATGACGTTTCAAGAGTAGATAAGGAAAGGCCATGAGTATTTAGGAATAGCGTTCAGCAGTAAAGAAACGAAAAGGAAAAGGTTATGATTAGTTATGAAAGGCTATGAATAATTATGAATGGCATTTCACAGAAAAATGTACTTCCTCTTAGGGCGTTAAGAGCATGAGGAACCAAAGAAACGGTAAAAGTACATATTTTTTGATTTAGTTAGATTAAATGAATTAGTAGTAAGAAGATGCATCACTTCGTCCTCCATTTGGCTCGCGATGAGTCGGGTGGGGGATTAGTAGTAGGGACCCGTTCCCTTTTATGGTGATAATTTGTTTTCAATAAAATCTACCATGCCTCTAACCCCTTTTCATCGGGGTTTCAGAGGGGCATGGTAGGATGATAGGTCTTTTCTGAAAAAGTTATTTCAGATGGTTTTCAGTAAACCGAATTATTTCAGGAACTCAACAATTTGTTGGATTGACTGCTGGAACTCCTGAGGTTTGAAACCGTGACCGGCGCCGGGGATGACGTGCAGACGGGCCTTGTTGTAGAGGCTGATGGCTCGTTTCGAGTCTTCCATCGATACAACGGGGTCTTTATCCCCTTGCACGATGAGTACAGGTCCGCGGAACTTGCCAATGACCTCGAAAGGCTTCAGCGCACGGGCTTCCTTGAAGAAACGCTTGCCAAGGGGAACTCCCCATACGCGGGTAGTGTCGGGAATGTCGGCTTCCTGCGGATAGCGCTCGTTCCAGTTGTCGGGAATGCAGAGCGCAGGATAGACGAGAATCAGACGACTCACCTCTTTTGCCATTTGTCCGGCAGTAAGAGCCGAGACCAGACCACCCTGACTTTCGCCAATGAGAACAATGCGCGAGGGGTCAATGTCGGGTTGCTGACGGAAATAGTTTACGACGGCACGCAAGTCGCTTTGTTCATCGAGAATCGACATGTTCATGGTGTTCGAATCCGACCGGCTGTTTACTGAACCGCAGGCGAAGTCGAAAGCGTAGCACTTATAGCCGAGTTTACCGAGTTCGTCGAAGTAGTTGCGCCCGTAGTGATGAGTTCCATTGAAGCCATGAGAGATGATGACGACGGGCGACTTCTCTGCAGCAACGGTTGGCGTATAGAGTTCACCGAAGATTTGTCGGTCGCCGTTCATAATCCATAACGGTTCGATGTGCTGGAAGTCGACAAAGTTCTTGGATTGAACAGTCCAGCCCTCGTAGCCCTTCATGGTGCCACTGAGGAATGTGGAGGCCTTCTGCGTCTGACCTTTCAACTGCCAGTCGAGCCAGTCGAGAACGACGCGTGCATAGACGCCACCATTGGGCTGATTATAGGTTCCGCCGTGACCAGATGCGGGATGGTCTGCCCAGACGGCTGGCACGTGGTTGATGCGCTCATAGTCCTTTCGGGCGTTTTGGAAGGCAACATCGCTGGGTCCGCCTGTGATGTAGAGAATTGGCGTGTGAACTTTGGGCAGAGAAGCACGGCTTGCACCAGCCATTTCCATATCGCCCATGCCTGCATTCAGGATGAGGCAAGTCTTCAGGCGCGGGTCGGCAGCATTGAAGAGCACCTGTGCTCCGCCGCAGGAATGACCTGCTGCTGCAATTCGTGTGGAGTCGATGTTCTGGTAATAGTCGTTGCCAGGTGTACGGGCCTGCTGCAGTATCCAGTTCATGCCGCGCTGCAGTTCCTTCGAATCAGTATGGGATTCGGGACGATCGCCTTGCTTGTCCTGCATCTCGCCAATGGCTACGACCACATAACCCTGAGAGGCAATCTCAGTGAGCATGCGCTCATAGCCTACTGACGTGTCCATGCAGCCTCCGTTGGCAAACATCAGAAGGGGTAGGGCGCCACAACGCGCATGAGCGTGCATCATGTCCTTGGGGCGATAGACAACGAAGTCGGGCAAGCCTGCCTCCTTGACGGCAATGGCCTTGAAGAGTCCTGTGCCGCCTTCGTCGATGGTCTTTGTCTTCAGTGGTTGTGCAAATGTAAAACTTGTCTGCAGGCAAAGCAGTAGGAATAATATAGTCTTCTTCATCTTTTGGTTTGGTATTTTATGTTGAATTTTTATCTTGATTAGGGTTTCCTGTTCTGAATGGGGCAGATTAGAATTCGAGTTCTACAACGTAGTCGATATCAGTCGGGACAGCATTGAACTGCAGCGTGATACCTCCATTGACGCGCGTGAACTTCACGGCCTTGCGACTGAGAAACTCACAGGCGCGCTTCACCTTATTATTCTGTAAGGGAAGGAACAGCCCTTGGTCTTGCAGGTCGAGCACATGAACGAAGAGGCGGTTGCCCTTTCGCGTGGTGACGCCCCAGGAGTGAGGCTCCACCTCACCGCCCCGAGTACCATAGATGGTCTCACCGTATTGCTCCATCCATTCGCCCATCGTCTTCAGTCGGCTGATGGCTTCAGTAGGCAGTTCGCCATTCGGCTCTGGACCAATGTTGAGGAGCAAGTTGGCGTTGCGACCCGCAGCACCTACGAGCAGATGGATGAGTTGACGGGGCGTCTTATAGTCGCTGTCGGTGATATTGAAGCCCCATGTGCGGTTCATCGTCTCGCACGATTCCAATGGCAATGTCTTGCTGACGCCATTCTCGCCGGAATAGCCCGCTTTGTTCTCACCAGGCAGGTCGCGCTCGAAGATCTGGACGTCTTCGCCCTCGAAAGGTACAAGGTGGTGATTATTGGCGACCAGACACGAGGGCTGCAGGCTGTGGATGAGGTCGTATTGCGGTCGCAGTTCCCAGTCGAAGGGCGTTGCATCGCTGTC
Organism: Prevotella sp.; assembly: GCA_024697645.1. Lineage (GTDB taxonomy): Bacteria > Bacteroidota > Bacteroidia > Bacteroidales > Bacteroidaceae > Prevotella. The sequence goes on along the minus strand of JAILFH010000123.1, from coordinate 23,579 downwards.
GTGATCCCAGACTCCGTCGAACCAAATGGCGCCAATGGGGCCATACTGTGTGAGCAGTTCAGTGAGTTGGTTGTTCATGAAGGTCTGGTAGTGTTTCCAGTCCTGCTGGTCTTTAGGACGCCCGGTGCCCAGACCAGTGCGGCCGAGGGGATAGTCGAGACGTCCCCAGTCGAGATGGGAATAGTAGAAGTGGAGGGCAATTCCCTCGCGCTGACAAGCCTCGCTGAGTTCCTTCAGCACGTCGCGTTTGAATGGAGTCGCCTTGACGATGTTGTAGTCGCTTGTGGCAGAGTTCCACATCGAGAAACCGTCGTGGTGGCGGGAGGTGATGGTGATATACTTCGCTCCTGAGGCTTTAATGGCCTTCACCCATTCGTCGGCATTGAACTTAGATGGATAGAATCCCGAGGCAATCTTCGGATATTCCAGGTAGTTGATGTTGCGATTCTGCATCACCCATTCGCCCTGTCCGAGCATAGAATAGATGCCCCAGTGGAGGAAGATGCCAAACTTCTTGTCCTGAAATTCTCGCTGGGCCTGTTGTATTTCTGCTGATGGCTGATAGGTTTGCGCCTGACTGCAGAGTGTGCAGACGAAGGCAATGGTTAGTAGGATAGTTCTTTTCATATGATGATGATTTTAATTTTATTCGAGGTTGGTATTTCTGCTATAGGTTTTGCTGAAAGTTAGTCTAAGTTCATGAGGCATTGATGGGCGCGAAGAGAGGCGCGATATAGAGCGGCGATTCTCAAATTCTCATTAATTCAAATGCAGCAGGAGAAAAAATTCTTAAATTCTCAAATTCTTGAATAAAAATCTTTTGCCCCTACAGGGCGACGTGTCCTCTACTCCTTCGCTACCCAGGGCGTTGCCCTGGGCTATAATCTTTTTGGGCTTTCAGCCCGCTTTTTTGATTAGACTTCAGAGGCGCGATATAGAGCGCCGTATATTTCTCGCGAAGCGACTTTTGAAGGATTTCTAGCCCATGGGCTATCCCTATGCCCCATCAATATAAATTTCCGGGTTTTCCGTTTATTTGGCTCCGCCGACTTTTGTCGCGACTCAGCCAAACAAGTAAACTTGATGGCATTCGCTGCTCCAAAAGTTCCGTTTATTTCCGTTGTCTTATTCGTCCTTTTCGGCTTAAACTCTCAACTCTCAACTATTAACTCTCAACTATCAAAGGTCTACCACCGTAATGCCGGCACCACCAAACTGCACATGTTCGTCGGCATAGTGGGTGACATTGGGGACCGTAGATAGGTATTGGCGGATGAGTTGTCGCAAGATGCCGTTGCCCTTACCGTGAAGAATGCGAACACGGCTCATGCCCATCAGAATCGCATCGTCGATGAAGTAGGTCACTGCATTGAGTGCCTCGTCACCACGCATGCCTCGAACATCGAGGTCCTGATGGAAGTTCTTGCGATGAGCGTCGATGGTATCGCGTGTCTCCCGACTGATGTTGTAAGCCTGGAGGCTTTCCTTCATATCCTCGTTCTTTGGCTTTTTCTCCTCAGAGGCAGGCTCCAATCGCTCGGCGCGCATTTTCGTACGCATGTCGCCAAAGATGACGGTTGCCATCTTGCCGCTGATGCTCTCGACACGTCCCACTGACTGCAGACCCTTGATGCGAACGGTTTGCCCGACGCTGATAGTAGGCTTTTCTGTAGGAGTAGCCGCAGGCTTCTGCGTGTTACTGTTTTCTTCGTTCTTGCTGGCTGCAGCATTTGCCTTTTCCTTCTTCCTCTTTTCCTTTCTTTCCTTGCGCGCCTGAAGTTGAGCAATTTTCTTGGCAATCTTCTCATCCTCGGCTCGTGTGTCAATGTCCTGAATGTCGGAGCGGAACGATTCCAACTCTTCACGAATGCGGCGGGTCTCCTCTTTCTGGGCCTGTGCCTCGCGAATCTCGCGGATAGCGTTCTCAATGCGTTTGTTGCTCTCTTTCAGCAGTTCTTCGGCCTGTTCCTGTGCTTTGTGAAGAATCTCCTTGCGACTTTGCTCTATGTCGGAAAGGTCGGTTTCGTAGCGTTCGATGGTGCGCTCCATATCCTTCTCGCGTTGATGGATATTCTGACGCTTGTTTTCCCAATATCGCTTGTCGCGAACAATATCTTGCAAGTATTTGTCGCTCTGAATGTAGTCGCTACCCACAATCTCCGAAGCGTCGTTGATGACCTCATCGGGAATGCCTGTCTTGCGGGCAATCTCAATGGCAAACGACGCCCCAGGCTGCCCAATGCTCAGTTGGAACAGTGCCTGCATCTGGTGGCGGTCGTAGAGCATCGCGCCATTCACGATACCAGGATGATCTTCGGCAAAATGCTTCAGATTCTGATAGTGGGTGGTGATGATTCCGAAGGTCTTCTTTTTCCAGAATTGCTTCAGGACTGCCTCTGCAATCGCACCGCCAATCTGCGGCTCGGTACCGCCGCCAAACTCATCGATCAACAGCAGTGTGTGTTCATTGGCCTGCTTCATCATGTTCTTCATGTTGAGCAGATGGCTGGAGTAGGTGGAGAGGTCGTTCTCAATGCTTTGCTCATCGCCGATGTCAATCATGATGCTCTGGAACATACCCAGTTGTGAGCGTTCGCTCATGGGAACCGACAATCCACATTGCAACATGTATTGCAGCAGACCAGCAGTCTTCAGGCACACCGATTTTCCTCCGGCATTAGGGCCTGAAATGATGAGCAGTCGTCCGATGTTTTTCTCCTCCTTGCCTTTGCCTCTTTCTTCAAGTCGAATGTCGAGCGGCACCACCTGCTTGCCTTGTTTCTGGAGCGATGTCTCCAGCAAAGGGTGAATAGCACGAATCCAATCCATCATCGGTCGGTCGTTGACGGTTGGCTCGATGCCTTTCATCTGTCGAGCAAGTTCGGCTTTGGCGCGAATGAGGTCGATGGCGGCAAGGAACTGATAAGATGCCAGCATCTCATTGACGTGGGGTCGGATCTCCTTGCTGAATTCAGTGAGGATTCTGATGATTTCGCGACGTTCTTCGGCTTCCAGTTCGCGAATCTTATTGTTGGCTTCAACCACTTCGGTAGGCTCGATGAACACGGTGCGGCCAGATGCCGATTCGTCGTGAACAATACCTTTGATGCGCCGCTTCAGTCCTGGGGCAACGGGAATCACAAGGCGGCCGTCGCGCATGGTTGGAGTGATGTCTTTCTCGATGATTCCCTCGCTCTGGGCAGAGTGGAGAATGGAATAGAGTGTTCGTGAGATGCTTCCTTCAGTGCGTTTCAGTGCTTGTCGGATATGGAGCAGTTCTGGTGAAGCATTGTCGCGGATGTGCCCAAACTTATCAAGGAGTTGGTCGATGCGCTGAATGAGATGGGGAAATGTCACCACGTCTTCCGAGAGACGATAGAGGGTGGGGTAGACCTTCTCCTCTCCCTGTTCTTTCTGTCGTAGAAACGTCACGATGTCGTGAATCGTTTCAAGTGAACGGCGAAGGTCAAACAACTCGTTTTCCTCGAGGTGGGTGTTTTCCAGTCGAACTCGCGCAACCGAGGCTCTCACATCGAAGAAGTAGTTCAGGGGAAAATCGTCCTCTTCTTCCTGAATACGACGGAATTCGCTGACTTGTCGCAGCCATTCGTTCACCTCGTCGACTTGGGTCGAAAAGGCAATCGTATCGACCCGCTCACTACCAAGCGTCGACAGGCATTCACCTCTCAAAAGGCGGCGAATTTCAGTAAATCCAATCTTCGATTCAAAGTTGTTTGGGTAAATCATGATGCAAAGGTACGATTTTTAGTTCATAGTTGACGTTCCTATGTTCGCAGATTTTAGGCTTATTTTGTTAATTAACCTTAAAACAAAGAAAAACAATACGTTTTCGATGATGTACTCTGAACTTTTCTTTGTAACTTTGCACCCGCTTTTCGACCAAAAGTTCAGTGCTAAGCATTAGGAGAGATGGTAGAGTGGTCGATTACAACGGTCTTGAAAACCGTCGTACCGAGAGGTACCGGGGGTTCGAATCCCTCTCTCTCCGCTGAAAGTCCTTTGAAACTAGTTTCAGAGGACTTTTTTTATGTCTATTTAATTGCTCATGTGAATCGTCAAATAGTTGGAGTTATGAAGACTCAATGTTGTTGAAGGTGTACTTGTAAAATAGACTACCATTGGAGTTCTCAAAAAGCAAAAAAGCGGACAGTCTTCTGCCCGCTTCTTGGATTATATTATAATGGTTTGATGACAATTTTAATTGTCCCAAAGAAAACTTAAAAGGTTACTTTCTCAGTACTTTCTTGCCGTTCATGATCACAATGCCCTTGTAATTGGCATTTACCTTCTGGCCTGTTATGTTAAAGATGTTGCCGTCTGACTCATTTGGGTTCGTTGCAATCTCAATTCCTGTATTCAGTGTACATTTCAATTCGACTTTATCGATGTTGCAGTTAGCACCCGTGATAGTCAGGCGGAGGATTTGTTCACCTTCTTCCAGTTCGGCATTGAGGTCGCCTTTCACGACACGATAGGTATTCCAACTGTTGTTGGCCGTTTGTGGTACGCTGACACTGCATAACTGGGTGATACTACCGTCTTTCACCAACCCAATTGTAAAGCCGGAATTGGTTGTTCCTGATGCAACAGTGGCTTCATAAGCATATTTACCAGGTTCTTTCACGTTGACAGTGTATTCGAGCCATTCGCCTTTGGCCGTATAGCCAATTCCGTAACCTCCATTTGCCGATATGACGTCGACACCTTCGCAATCTGACCGATAGGCAGTTGTACCTTGGTTTCGAGAGTCTGAATCGTGGAAGGAAAGTCCTTCGCCTCCTTTGTCAAAATCTTCGACCTGAATGGTTCCAGGTAGGTCAATTTTATCTTTAAAGGGCGAACGGGAGTTATAGACCGTGAAACCAGAAAGCCTTTCATATTTTGTTCCGTCAGTTGCAACAACGATGGCCTTTATCTCATTTCTCCCCAAAGTCTCAGGAACGTATTCTGTGGTGTATGGAGCCTCGGTCAGGGTGCAATGGAGTTGGTTGTTCACGTAGAGGTCAATATGATCAATGGTCTTGGTCTTGAGTCTTGCACGCACAGTTATTGGGAGGGATTCACCTTTCGTTGCGACCAATGATGCGGGCTGCACGTAGACAGAGGCCTCTTTCACCATACCAGGGAATGGGCTTTTGGCATTCTTGGCAGCATCGCTCTTCATGTATTCGCGCAACCACGTCATTGCAGGGCGGTCTTTGCCGTTTCTGATGATACCTGAATTGCCGTCGGTTGTCCAAGTCTTACCGTAGATATAGCCCCAAAGGGTAATGCCCGCACAGTAGTCAGCCTCCCACATATATGGAATCTGGTCCCTGTATTGTTGCAATTGCTTGTTGTCATCAGTGGTTCCGATGTCGTATTCTGTGCTGTACATCGGCATTTTCAGTTCATTCTGAATTTCGGTCATAGCCGATTTGAAATCGCTGAAACTGATGTCGGTGAGGTCGTGCGACTGGCAGCCATAGGCGTCAATGGGTGCACCTGCATCACGCAAAGTCTTCACAAGATTGATGAACTCCGTGCGTTGCCATTGGAACGTGTTGTAGTCATTGTAGATCAATATGGCCTCGGGCCAGCGTTCGTGAGCCATTTCGAAGGCCTTGATAATCCAGTCGTATCCAGTTTTCCCGTCACCGCCCAATGCTTCTTTATAAGGAGCAGGCTGATGTCCACTGACAGCCTCGTTCACTACATCAATTAGAGGTAGGTCAGGGTAGCGTTTCTGGATTGCATCCATCCATTCTTCAATGGCCTTATATTGCTGTTCGGTCGAAAGGCGGTCCATCCAACTTGGATATTGGGAACCCCAAATCAGACAGTGGAATTTGAAAGGGAAATTATACTTTTTGGCATAGTTGTAGGCATTGTCGCATCCGTTCCAATTGAAATTGCCCCGACTCGTACCCTCAATGGAGCCCCATTTAGACTCATTTTCAGGGGTAATCTGATTCCAAAGCGTATAGAATTTCTCACTACCGTAGTCTACATTGTAACTCGTAGTGATATTTCCCAGAAATTTATCTGGGTTGGAAGAAAGTTGTGCGAAACTGTTACTGCACCAGAAACTGGCTGCTAACAATAGTAGGAATGCTGTAGCCTTTTGCATGTTGTAAAAGTTTTTGGTTGATAATCCTCTGCAAATTTAGTGTAGTTTTTTGAGATTTGCAAATTAATCTAAATGTATTTATGTTTTTTTCTGCAATAGGATACATTCTGCCAATCAGTTTCTAATATAATAATAGAAGAGGAGAGAGATTTCGGAAATGCTTAAGTTGCATCTCTATTTTTAGATTTCAAAAAAATCGATAATCTCTTGGAAGGGATTCATATTTTTTGTAACTTTGGCGCTATGAAACTATCCAACACGAAAAAACGATTTCAGATGACGGGCCTATTGCTCGCGCTGACCTTGGTGGCCTTTGCACAGCAGCCGCTGCCTTATCAGAATCCAATGCTTTCAAGCGAAGTACGTGCACGTGATCTCTGTCAGCGATTGACGCTGGAAGAGAAGGCTCTCATCATGACTGATGAATCGCCTGCTATCGACCGTCTGGGCATTCCGGCCTTCCATTGGTGGAATGAAGCCTTGCATGGTATTGCTCGTAACGGTACTGCTACTGTTTTCCCCATCACGATGGCAATGGCAGCCTCATGGGATGAGGGATTGGTACGAAGAGCGTTCAGCATAGCCAGCGATGAAGCCCGTGCGAAGGACATGATAGCCAAGCGCGCGGGGCATCAGCAACGTTATCAAGGGCTGTCGTTCTGGACTCCCAATATCAATATTTTCCGCGATCCACGATGGGGACGCGGACAGGAGACCTATGGCGAAGATCCTTTCCTGACCTCTCGCATGGGACTCTCCGTAGTGAGGGGACTCCAGGAAGGTGATGATTCCGACTACCTGCATCGTCATCCTACTGCTCAGCCCATGAAATTTATGAAGACGTTGGCGTGTGCAAAGCATTTTGCCATTCATAGCGGCCCTGAGTGGAATCGCCACCAGTTCAATGTGGAAGACGTTTCACCGCGCGATCTTTGGGAAACTTACCTGCCTGCCTTCAAGGCTCTTGTGCAGGAAGGTAACGTAGCAGAGGTTATGTGCGCTTATCAGCGATGGGAAGGCGACCCTTGTTGTGGCAGCAACCAGTTGCTTCAGCAGATCTTGCGCAATGAGTGGGACTACAAAGGGTTGGTAGTAAGCGACTGTTGGGCTATCAATGATTTCTGGGAGGCTGGTCGACATGGGGTTTCTGCCAATGCTCATGAGGCTTCTGCAAAGGCCGTTCGGTCAGGTACTGATGTAGAGTGCGGCTACAATTATCGCACCCTTCCTGAGGCCGTTGCTGCTGGTGAGATTACCGAGGAGCAAATCGACGTGAGTGTGATAAGACTCCTTAAGGCACGTTTCGATCTTGGTAATTTCGATCCCGATAGCCTCGTTGCCTGGACCCGCATCCCTGAGAGCATTGTCGGCTGTGAGCAACACAAGCAGACTGCCCTGCAGATAGCCCGTGAGGGAATGGTTCTTCTGAAGAATGGCGATGCTGATGGCAACGAACTGTTGCCGTTGCGAAAGGATATGCGTGTGGTGGTGATGGGCGCCAATGCCGTTGATTCAACAATGATGTGGGGAAACTATAACGGCTATCCTACTCACACGGTGACTATTCTGGAAGGCATCAAGCAGAAGGTTCCACAGGCACGCTTCCTTGCTGGTTGTGGTCTGACGCGCAATATCAAGGAGGAGAGCCTGTTTGAAGAGATGAAGACTCCTGACGGACTGCAGGGGATGCGAGTCACCTATTGGAACAATACAACGATGGAAGGCGCACCGACTACCAATGGCTATCATACGCAGGGAGTCGTCAAGGATAATGGCGGCGCTACCGTGTTTGCCCCGGGTGTTGCTCTTGAGAATTTCAGTGCGCGATATGAGGGAACTATCATCCCGAAGCAGACGGGCAAGGCTGTGCTCAGACTGTCGGGTGATGATGGTTACAGAATCATTATCAATGGCGACACTTTGGAGAATCGTTGGGGAGTCTGCCATCACATGACTTCAGCCACCTCTGAACTTCAACTGAAGGCAGGAGAGCCTTGCAACGTGCAGATTGACTATGTGCAGTACCAAGGTGTAGCCCATCTGGATTTCGACATCGTACGCAGCAATCCCTTCTCGGTTAGCGATGTATTGGCTCAGACCGAACAGGTCGATGTTGTTGTTTTTGTCGGTGGAATCTCTCCACGCCTCGAAGGTGAAGAAATGAGAGTGAATGAAGAAGGATTCAAGGGTGGCGACCGCACAGAAATCTTCCTGCCACGAGCCCAACGTGAGGTGCTTGAGGCCCTCCATCAGGCTGGGCGCAAGGTAGTGTTTGTCAACTGTTCTGGTTCGGCCATCTCGTTTGAGAAGGAGAGTGATTGGGCTGACGCTATTCTGCAGGCGTGGTATCCCGGAGAGCAGGGCGGAACGGCTGTTGCAGATATTCTTTTCGGCGACTACAATCCTTCAGGACGTTTGCCTATCACCTTCTATAAAAATGTCGGTCAACTACCTGACTTCCTTGACTATAACATGAGTGGACGCACCTATCGCTATTTCACAGGCACTCCGCAGTATTGCTTTGGTCACGGCCTGAGTTACACCACATTTAGTTATGGCAAGCCGAAGTATAAGAAGGGAAAACTCTACGTCAACGTCACCAATACAGGACAGCGATCCGGAACTGAGGTTGTGCAGGTCTATGTACGCGACTTGGCTGATGTAGAAGGTCCGCTGAAGAGTCTGCGTGCTTTCCAGCGTGTAGAGTTGGCACCCAACGAAACTCGTCAGGTAGTCATTGATCTTCCCCGTGAAAGTTTCGAGGGCTGGGATACTCAGACGAACACGATTCGTGTTGTTCCCGGTCGCCATGAGATTATGGTGGGAGGTAGTAGCAGCAATGACCAACTGAAACGAATCACTGTAAAGATTAAATAGCAGTCTCCTTTAGCCAGATTGTTCTTTCTATCAGAGCGCAAACTGGTTGTCGGAAAACAACTATAAGTCAACTATCTTTGCTTTAGGGCGAGGAATTAGGGAATTAGAACCGCTGATATGTAAAATATTGGCGGTTCTGTTTTTTATGCCCCAATTATTTTCATATTGTAAGCATAAATACTCATTTTGCTGTCAGAAATGTGATTTTTACACTTATTGTGTATGAAAAATGAAAGAAAATTGTTACCTTTGCCGACCAATGATGAAATCAACTGCAATACTTCTGCTTCACTGCCCCGACCAACATGGTATTATTTCTGAAGTGACGAAGTTTATCACCGACAACAAGGGCAACATTGTCTATCTTGACCAATATGTGGATCGTCAGGATGGTGTATTCTTTATGCGTATTGAATGGGAGTTGGACGAATTTCTTATTCCCCGTGACAAAATCGAGGAATACATAACCACGCTCTATGCGCAGCGCTATCAGATGACGTTCTCGCTTTATTTCAATGACATCCGTCCGCGAATGGCCATTTTCGTCAGTAAGATGAGCCATTGCCTCTACGACTTGCTTGCCCGCTATAAGGCTGGGGAATGGGATGTTGACATTCCCTGTATCATCAGCAATCATGAGGACTTGCGTTATATCGCCGATCAGTTCGACATTCCTTATTACGTCTGGTCGATTGATAAAGACCATTCGAACAAGGACGAGGTTGAGGCTGCCGAGATGGCACTCTTGAAAGAGAAGAAAATCACCTTCATCGTGCTTGCACGCTACATGCAAATCGTTACGGAGAATATGATCAATGCCTATCCGCATCACATCATCAACATTCATCATTCGTTCCTCCCTGCCTTCATTGGTGCTAAACCCTATCATCAGGCTTATAAGCGCGGCGTGAAGATTATCGGTGCGACGAGTCACTACGTCACCACCGAACTGGATGCGGGTCCCATCATCGAGCAGGATGTGGTCAGAATCACCCATAAGGACACGCCCGAGAGTCTGGTGCTCAAAGGTCGCGATTTGGAAAAAATCGTACTGTCGAGAGCGGTTACCAAACACATTCAGCGTAAGATACTGACCTATCACAACAAGACGATTATTTTCAGTTGATGTGCTGATTTCATACAAGCAAGGATTATTCCTGCTTCCCCATAAAACGCTAATTCATTGTGAGTTAGCGTTTTTTTTATATTCTTCTTGTTTGGGTTCATTGAATTTCTTTGCCAATGATTGATGGAAAAATGAGAGACGAAACATTCGTCAAAAGTATCAGAAAATGATAAATGCGTAAAATAGTTAGGGGAATCTGTTGATATGATACAAAAACGAATGAATTGATGACATTTGAAAAATAGATTCTGCATTTTTTTTTATAAATTTGCAAAGTGATAAATCTTATGTCATGATAATTGTTCACGAAAAGAAATCGATATGAAGAAAATTTTGTTTATGGCGTTATTCGCCTTTGCTGCGTTCTCTGGTGCCAATGCCCAGAACAACGTAAAGAGTTTGCAGGAAGCCTACAAAGATTATTTCTTGGTAGGTGTGGCTGTCAATCAGCGTAACATTTCAGACCCACAGCAAAGTGCTTTGGTGAAGCGGGAGTTCAACAGTATCACCGCCGAGAACGACATGAAACCAGTGATGGTTCATCCCGAAGAGGGAAAATGGACTTGGGAAAAGGCCGACAGCATCGCCAATTTCTGTCGCAGGAACGGCATCAAGTTGCGTGGTCATAACCTGATGTGGCACTCGCAGATGTGCGATTGGATGTTCTACGACAAGAAGAAAAACTTAGTGAAGAAAGAGGTGCTCTTCGCCCGTATGAAGGAACACATCCAGACTGTCGTCAAGCGTTATAAGGACGTGATTTATTGCTGGGACGTGTTCAATGAGGCTATTGCTGATGGTCCGCGCCGTCCTGCATTCATGGGACCTGACCAGCCTTTGCGTGAGTCCACCTTCTACAAAATTTGCGGTAATGATGAGTTCATCCGCAAGGCATTTGAATATGCCCGTGAAGCCGACCCCAATGCACTGCTGTTCTACAACGACTATAACGAATGCGACCCCGTGAAGCGCGACCGTATATATAATATGGTAAAGGAGATGAAGGCTGCGGGTGTGCCCATCGACGGAATCGGTATGCAGGGTCACTACAACATCTATGGTCCTTCAGAGGAGGACATTGAGGCTGCAGTAAGCAAGTATGCTGAAATTGTCGACCATATCCACATGACTGAACTCGACATCCGTGTGAATATGGAGCGAGGCGGTCAACTTAATTTCAGCCGCAATGAGGGAGCCGTTGTTACCAACGACCAGAAACTATTGCAGGAGGCGCAATATGCTGCTGTTTTCCGCGTGATGCGTCGTCATGCTGATAAGGTGGACTGCGTGACCTTCTGGAATCTCTCCGATGCCGACTCGTGGCTTGGAGTCAACAATTATGCTTTGCCGTTTGACAAAGACTTTAAGCCTAAGAATGTCTATCGGGTAATTCGTGACTTCGATCCCGCTATTGACAACGCTGTCATCAAGGAAGATTTCCGTCCGTCAGTCACCTGTCAGCCCCGTCAGAAGTATCCGCAGGTGAACTCTCAGGGCTATGTTCGATTCCAAGCGGTTGCCCCTCAGGCCAGTTATGTCATTGCCTCTGCCGGTCATGGCGGCGGTATGGGTGGAACTGTGCTGAAGAAGCAGAAAGACGGCACATGGGTTGGAACAACGCTCGTGCCCGAAGACGAAGGCTTCCACTATTACACGTTATCTATTGATGGCGCACAGGTCATCGATCCCGGAACGAATAGTTATTATGGCGGTGCCCGTTGGATGAGTGGAGTAGAGGTTCCTGCTCACGATGAGGCATTCTATGCTGAGCGTACCGACATTGAGCACGGAAACGTTCAGAAGATTCTCTTCCCGAGTAAGGTGAATGGTGACCAACTTCGTCCTGCCTATGTTTACACGCCTGCTGGCTATGGTAAGAACAAGAAGCAGCGCTATCCAGTGCTCTATCTGCAGCACGGATGGGGAGAGAACGAGACCACATGGCCTGTTCAAGGCAAGGCGAATATCATTATGGACAATCTGATTGCTGAGGGCAAGGCATTGCCGTTTATCGTTGTGATGACCTATGGAATGACCAACGATGTAGTCTTTGGACGTCCTTTCGACCGTAACAAGATTTCAGAGGACTTCCAGAAGGTGCTCGTCGACGAACTCGTTCCTTATATTGATGCTCATTTCCAGACAAAGGCCGATAAGAAGAATCGCGCTATGGCTGGTCTTTCGATGGGCGGAATGGAGACTCACGCCATCACTCTGGCACGTCCTGAGGTCTTTGGTCATTATGGAATCCTGAGTGGAGGTATCTACACTCCCGAGGAAATCAAGGACAAGGATCAGGTTGATTATATCTTCATCAGTTGTGGCAGCAAGGAAGGTCCCGACAGAGTCCGTAAGGCTGTTGCCGACCTAAAGGCAGCAGGATTCAATGCCGAAAGTTACATTTCTGAAGGCACGGCTCATGAGTTCCTCACTTGGCGTCGCAGCCTCTACATGATGGCTCAGAAACTGTTCAAGTAAGTAGGATAAAGGAGCAGGGGTAGGAGACAAGGATTAAGAGAATGCCCTATTTTGTCTGTTTATCAGGCATATTTAGGTAAACTCCTTGTCTTCTCCTCTGTCTTTAAGTCTGTAGAATGCAATGTTGTTGCGTTCAAGAAATTAATCAGCCTTGGTTAATCATTCCATCAATTCTCGCCTAATGACTCCTAACTGAATTTTTTCCCAAAATAGAACTACAAACCTTATTCAAATGAAAGATAATAAACTCCGTGTCGGAATCATCGGCACAGGTTGGATTGCCGAGAAGGCTGCAATCACCTTGAATGGGCTTGACCTCTGCGAAGCCTATGCCGTAGGGTCAAGAACCTTAGACAAAGCAGAGGCCTTTGCCGCTAAATGGCACATTCCCAAAGCCTATGGTAGTTATGGTGAACTGCTTGCTGATCCCAACGTCGACTTGGTTTATGTCGGTACTCCCCATTCCCATCATTTCAGTGTGACGCGCGATGCTCTACTCGCTGATAAACCCTGTCTGGTGGAGAAGGCTTTTATGGCAAACCATCGCGAGGCAGAAGCAATCGTCAATTTGGCTCACGAGCGAAAGATTTTTCTGGCTGAGGCCATTTGGACTCGCTATCAACCTGCCGTCGGCATGATTCGCCAATTGATTGCTGATGGACGAATCGGTACACCACGACTTGTTACTGCCACTCTGGGCTATTCCATGGGGGAGAAGCCCCGCATTATGCGTCCTGACCTCTGTGGCGGAGCCTTGCTCGATTTGGGAGTCTACGCCCTGAATTTCGTCCGTATGTTCTTCCCTGCCGATATTGTCAGCATGGAGAGTCAGTGCGTGAAGAGCCATACGGGAATGGACCTGACCAACGCCATCAGTCTTGTGCTTGCAGACGGTCTATTAGCCAATGTTCAATCGAGTGCAGCCTGTGTCGGTGACAACATTGGAGTCATTGCGGGCACGGATGGTAATCTCATCATCGACAACATCAACAATCCGCAGCGCATCACGGTCAATACCCACGATCGTGAATTTGTCGAGGATATTCCTGTGCCGAAGCAGATTACTGGTTATGAGTATCAGTTCCTTGCCTGTCGTCAGGCGCTTCTCGAAGGGCGACTGGAACCAAAGGAAATGCCTCACTGCGAAACATTATACATCATGCAACTCATGGATAGCCTGAGGCAGAAGTGGGGAGTGAAATATCCAATGGACTAAGCATGAAGAATCGTCGACTTTCGAGCATCGTCCTTGCCTTGATGCTCACATCCTTTACTGCCTCTGCGCAGACATTCCAACTGAATGCTGACGGCTATTTCAATGCTGGCGGCACAGACGTTATGGTTTTCAACGATTTCTATCCGGAAGGTCATCAGGGTGGTGTCTGTGTCATAATGAATGGACAGCGCATTGCCACTAATGGCGACATACGTCTGGAAGCTCGTCTGACAATCTTCCGTTGTCAGCGGAAACCGACATCTAATCTTCCGTCGAGAGTTTAGTTTTTATTTCATTGGCTGCCCGCTTTTCCAGTTGGCAGCCATTTTTCTTTCTTTCGTTTCATTCAACTTTTTCAGGGGAATACTACCAAATTCGGGAGGAAAACGCTCATCGTCTTTACAACAGGTGTGACAATTGTGACAAATGACACCCCGTTTTTTACACACTTCAGAGAATTTTTGATGGCATCAGAAGAATGGCGTAACTCTCATTCTTGAAAATCGGCTCTCAACAATCATCATTTTCTTGCATCAAAAACATAAAAACTAACAACAAACGACCCAAAAACGGCAACAAAACACTAAAAACTACTATAAATACTACTATAATTATGTTAATATATTATTAATTTATATTATTATTTGTTAAATATATTTTCTAATATATTGATAATCAATCAATTGCGAAAATCTTGCTAAATCGGGAGTGCGTAAAAATCAATTGTCCAATTGTCACAATTGTCACACGCCTGGTTTTTGGCCGTTTTTTAAATCGCTATTTTGGGCTCAGTTATTGCAAAATAGAGCCACAATTCCGTCAAATATTGCTTCGAACGGTGATAATACCCCTTCTTTCGTGCTAATTAAAAGCATGTCTTTTGACCTTAGAAAGCAATGCTCTTGATGTTAGAAAGCATACCTTTATACCTATATAAACACATGCTCTGTATAGTCTAAAGACCATCTCTCTATGGTCGAAAGGTGTGCTCTCTATGGTCGAAAGATATGCTCTCTGTAGTCGAGAGGTCATCTCTCTTTGGTCGGAAAGTCTGCTGTGTCTGAAAGTGAATTTATTGTTGTGCAATGAAGCCAATGTCTCGAGATGAGGCGCTGTAATTTTTTCTTGTCTTTTTTCCAATGATTTGTTCGTTTCGCTCTATGATTTATCAGAAATATTATGTATATTTGCAGCATGAACAGAAAAATTATCCGCTGATGTAGGAGCGGCGTTCATTCGATGCTCCTTCGGCTATCACGAACACTGGTTCTAAAGGATTATGAAGCAAGTATTAACCATAGTGGCGTTAATCGCGGGGATTTTAATTTTAACAGCAGCGATGATGATGAAAAGCAATGGACAAACACCACAGCCTGTGGTGAAACCTGCCAGTCAGGCAGGACGATTCTATGAGGGTGATCCTCAGCGGCTATGTCAGGAGGTAGACAGTTTTCTGGCATTGCATGCTGGAAAGCAGAAACTGAGTCATGTGGCTGCTCTGATAGTGCCTCATGCAGGATATTATTTCTCGGGCAGAGTGGCTGCTTCGGCCTATGCTTCGCTCAGTCGTCAAAGTCAATACAAAAGGATTTTCCTACTTGGCCCAAGCCACTACGAATGGCTCGACGGGGCTTCGGTTGATGATGAACACGACAGTTACGCTACGCCGCTGGGCTTGGTGAAGGTGGACAGAGAGACTGCACTAAAACTACAGGAAGAGGACAGCGTGTTTTTCTATACCCCGAAGGCTCACGACCGGGAGCATTGTCTGGAGGTGCAACTTCCATTCCTACAGCGTTGTCTGGACGAGGTGCCACCTATCGTTCCCATCATCATTTCGACTGACGACTTCTCGAAACTGGAGCGAATGGCGAAGGTGCTGAAACCCTATCTGAACGAGGAGAACTTGTTCATCATCAGCAGCGACTTCTCCCACTATCCTTCGTACGAAGACGCCTATAAGGTTGACTCTCTGACGGGGAAGGCTGTTGAAAGTTGCGACATTAATCAGTTTCTTGCCACACTCGAGAAGAATGCGAACTTAGGCATTCCGAAACTGTCGACAAGTGCTTGCGGTGAACTGGGCATTGCAACACTGATGTTGATGACAGACAAGCGCTATCAGATGAAGCACTTGATGTATCAGAACTCTGGCGACGCCGATAGTCACGACAGAAGTAGGGTGGTGGGCTATCATGCCTTTGCCCTTGTGAAGAATGCTGATTCGGCTATGTTTGAACTGACTGATCAGGAGAAGACTTTGCTGAAGACAATAGCCTATGAGAGCATTGAGGGCTCACTGAATGGTAAGTCGATAAAGCCGATTCCGCAACTCGCCGATTATCCTGTGCTTAGTAAGAAATGTGGTGCTTTCGTGACGCTTCACAGAGATGGAAAATTGCGCGGATGTATCGGCCATTTCGGTGAAGATGTTCCGCTGCACAAGATAGTGGCGCTGATGGCACGTGCTGCAGCGTTCGAGGACCCACGATTCAGACCTGTGAGAAGTGATGAACTTAGCAGTCTGGATATTGAGATTTCGGTGCTGACTCCGATGAGGCGCATTCAGAGTCTCGATGAGTTCGAACTACATCGTCATGGGATTTTCATCAAGAAAGGCAGCCGAAGCGGCACCTATCTGCCGCATGTGGCCGATGAGGTGAACTGGACGAAGGAGGAGTTTGTGAGTTCCTGCTCTCACGACAAGGCCGGACTGGGTTGGGACGGTTGGCGCGATGCGGAACTCTATGTCTATGAAGCAATTGTGTTCTGATGGAGTTGCACGAGTGTAGATATTACGAGCGGCTTGCTGACGGAATGGTCGAGTGCCAACTTTGTCCGAACCGCTGCCGTATTCCGGAAGGAAAGGCGGGTGTTTGTCGGAGTCGGAGAAATCATGAGGGCATGCTCGTGAGCGAAGTCTATGCGCGTCCTTGTTCATTGGCTATTGATCCCGTCGAGAAGAAACCGCTCTATCACTTCCACCCTGGCACAAACTGTCTCTCGATTGCCTGTACGGGTTGCAATCTTCATTGCGGAAACTGTCAGAATCATGAGATTTCGCAGGTGGCGCCTGAGGAAGTTCCTTATTATCAGTTATCGCCTCAGGAAGTGGTGAATCTCTGCAGGAAGCACCGCTGTCCGGGTATCGCCTATACTTACACAGAACCGCTTACATATATAGAATATGTGATGGATACGGCCCGACTGGCACATGAGAATGGGCTATGGAACATCCTCGTCACTGCAGGCTACGTCAATCAGGAACCACTTGCCGACTTGCTTCCATTCATCGATGCAGCCAATGTCGACCTGAAATCGTTCAGTGACGAAATCTACAAGCGGGTTAGTGGAGGAAGGCTCCAAACGGTACTTGGCACGATTCTGGCCATGAGGAAAGTGGGAGTCTGGGTAGAGTTGACCAACCTCGTTATTCCCGGCGTTAACGACGATATGGAAATGATAAGGCGAATGTGTCGATGGATTGTGGAGAATGGTCTTCATGACGCTCCGCTCCATTTCAGCCGCTTCTTCCCCCGATACAGAATGCAGGACATTCCACCAACTCCAAAAGCGACGCTGCAGAAGGCTCTCAGCATTGCCCGTGAGGAAGGAATACAGTATGTCTATCTGGGGAATGTATAGATTGTGATATTATAATGCAATATTGAATTAGAACCCTAAAGCCCAATGATAAAGAGAAAACTGACGATATTTTTCTGCCTACTGATGACTGCTGCGACAGCGTGGGCGGCCGATGTGCCTGAGGTGAAATGGGATGCGACAAGCCTGATAATTGATGGTCGTCGCGTCTGCCCTGTGATGGGTGAAATCCACTATTCACGTTTGCCCGAGGCCGAATGGCAGCAGGAGGTGAGGAAGATGAAGAATGGTGGCGTGACCATCATCGCCACTTACGTCTTCTGGAACCATATTGAAGAGCAAGAGGGTATCTTCAGATGGGACGGGCAACGCAATCTCAGACATTTTCTCGAAATCTGTAAGGAGGAAGGAATGCCTGTAGTTCTGCGCATAGGGCCATTCTGTCACGGGGAGGTCAGAAATGGCGGTATTCCCGACTGGGTGTTTGGGAAGAAAACTTCGGCTGGAAATGCAATAAGAACTCGCTCTGAACAGCCGGAATTTCTCGTATTGGTGGAACGACTCTATCGACAAATCTTCACGCAGGTGCAAGGTCTGCAATGGAAAGATGGCGGTCCGATAATGGCTTGTCAGTTCGACAACGAGTATCGAGGTCGGGGTTCCTATCTGATGGCGCTGAAGCAACTGGCTTTGGGCGTTGGGTTTGATTTGCCATTCTATACTCGTACGGGTTGGCCCGAACTCTCGACTCCGGTTCCTTATGGCGAGATGTTGCCGCTCTATGGCGATTATGCTGATGGATTCTGGGAGCGCTCTCTGAAGGCAACAGCAGGCAATTACTATAAGGCTTTCAACTTCAAGGCTTTTCGCTCATCGACGGCTATTGCCACCGAACAATTGGGCAATCAGCAGGAGAAACTGAATAAAGGCGAGTCGCTCTATCCCTATTTCACTTGCGAGTTGGGTGGAGGAATGATGACGGCCTATCATCGTAGACCTTATCTTTATTCCGAAGATGCCTATTCGATGGCTTTGGTGAAATTGGGGTCGGGTAGCAATCTGCTCGGCTACTATATGTATCATGGTGGCACTAATCCCGAAGGAATTACTTGGTTGAACGAGATGCAGCGAACAGTCGCTACTAACTACAACGATATGCCTGTAAAGAACTATGATTTTCAGGCTCCTCTGGGAGAGTTCGGACAGCCGTATCCACACTACTATTCGCTTCGTCCGCTTCATCTGTTCTTGTACGATTATGGCGAAATACTGGCTCCGATGGAGGCTCATTTCCCTTGTGAACAAGACATCAGAAAGGGCGACGATTCCCATTTGCGCTGGTCTTATAGAGAAGGTGCTGACGGAAGGGCGTTCATTTTCATCAACAACTACGAGCGTCTGCAGAATTTGTCGACGAAGCGAAACGTACAGTTGGAAGTCTGTGGCGTGAAGTTGCCGAAACTCACGATTCCTGCTGGGTGCATGTGCATCTTGTCTGTGAATGTTGATGGTATGCGTTATGCGACGGCTCAGATTGTTGCCAAACGAGATGGGAAGATATATCTACAGCAAGTTGATGGCATGCCCACAACTATTGAAATGCAGAATGGAAAGAAACTGAAGAACGTGAAGCCGCGAGGTGAAGCAAAGCCCGTGTATAAGAACATCTATCTGCTGACTCAGCAAGAGGCGGAACATTTGTTTTTGCCCCAAAGTGAAACGACGTCGGAGGTTCTAGATTGCGAATTTGTGAAGACAAAGGAGGCGGCCGACCTGCGCAAGATTACTATTGGTATTAATAAAGTGGCTGAGGAACCGACTGATGATGACTTTGAACAGGCGGCTGTTTATAGAATCTCTGTTCCTCAGGGACTAACGGGTCAGCCTCTGTTGCGCATCAATTATCGAGGCGATGTGGCGCGGTTGTATTGCATGGGAAAACTGATTGCCGACAACTTCTATAATGGTCGCCCTATGCTCTATGGCCTTTGGCGACTTCCGCAGGGTGTAACTGAGTTGGAACTTCGTATTCTTCCGCTGCAACAGTCAATGCCGGTCTATTTCCCACAGGAAGCCGACACGACATCGGGAGAAGCGGTTTCGAGTATAACTATTGAGCAAGTGCCTGTCTGGTAATCGTTGTTTTCTATAAGGATGATAATCCGCTCGTAGATGATATGAGACTTTAGTTAAGATGAATAGTATTGAATAAAGAAATTTGAAAAGAAAAAATATGAGACTGAAAACTATTTTGGCAATGATTTTGTTGAGTGTTTGCAATATGCAGGCGCAAGACAAAGTGATGATGCTCGTCGGAACATACACTGATGGCGGTAGCGAGGGCATTTATTCTGGCTGGTTCAATCAGAAAACAGGACAGATGGAGATGTTGGATTCCCTGAAACTGAAGAATCCTTCCTATCTGACAATTGCGAAGAACAATCAGTTGGTTTATGCAGTTAGCGAGACCAATGACCAGCAAGCATCGCTGAATGTCATTAGTCTGAATCGACAGAATGGTAACATGAAGTTGCTGGATAAGACGAAGACCGAAGGGGCTGACCCTTGCTATGTGGCGACTAATGGCCGTTTTGCGCTGACCGCCAATTATTCTGGTGGTTCGATGAGTGTTTTTAGTCTTGTGCAACAAGGTCGGAAATCAGAAATCATCACCAGATTCTTAGGCGCTGCAGGTGGTCCTGACTTGAGTCGTCAGCAGACGTCTCATGTGCATTGCGCTTGTTTCACTCCCGATGGAAAATATGTGCTTGCTACAGACTTCAGCGCCGATAGGATTCTTTCGTTTGCCATTAGGGGAAACCGCGTTGTTGGTAATGGTGTTGCGGCGAATGTCAGTGCTGATTCAGGACCTCGTCATTTAGTGTTCAGCAATAATGGCCGCTTTGCCTACCTGATGAGTGAACTTTCGGGAAAGGTGACTGTTTTCCGATATTCTGATGGTAAGTTGAAAACGTTTCAGGAGGTTGTGTCCGACAGTGTTGGTGCTCGCGGTGGAGCAGACATCCACCTGAGTCCTGATGGTAAGTTCCTTTATTCGAGTAACCGACTGAAGGCTGAGGGAATTGCAATTTTCTCAGTAGATAGTCAGACTGGATTGCTCACTCGCATAGGTTATCAACCCACTGCAGCCCATCCTCGACAGTTCAACATCTCGCCCAATGGTCAGTTCTTACTTTGCTGTTGTCGGGATAGTAACAAGATTCAGGTGTTTAAGCGAAATGCGAAGACAGGTCTTCTAACCGATACGCATCAAGATATACACATCAGCAAGGCTGTATGCGTTCAGTTTAAGAATTAACAATAACAAAGAATATGAAGAATAAGTTTTTTATCACATCAATGCTGGCAGTATTTATGTTGCTTTCGTCAGCATCAGTTCTTGCCCAGGAAGAGAATGGGTTCAAGAAGTTCAACGTAAGGGAAGACTTCACGGAGAATGGCTTCCAGTGGTTCCACGATGCAGAACTTCTCGCAGCAGGTGACCGCGTGAAGAGCAATGCAATGACAATAGGCTGGGGCGGAATCGGAACATTATGGGGTCGTACGGCTTTGACGGTCTATGTGGCAGAAAAGCGTTATACAAAGGAGTTTATGGATAAGGCCGAGTATTTCACCGTGATGACCTTTGATGTAGAGAACAGCAAAGTGCTGACCTATATGGGGCGACAGAGTGGTCGAGATGGTGATAAGGCACAGGCCCTTGGTCTCCATACTGCCTATACGGAGAACGGAACACCTTATTACACAGAAGCCTCGATGGTTATTGAGTGCAAAATCATGTACGTTGCACCCTTTGATCCCCAGAATTTCAAGAGCGATGTTCCTAAACGCATGTACGAGCATTTCCCCGCTGGCGTTCACACCATGTATATCGGTGAGGTCGTCAATGCCTGGAGGAAGTGAAATTTATATTTTTAATGGATAATAGAAAAACGGCTACAGTATTTGCAGAAGCATTGCTGTAGCCGTTTGTTGTATTCTTAGATCATCATGTTAAGTCCGAGAACCTTCCAGAAGTCAGCAGGGAGAGATACGTTCTCAAGGGTTATGCAGCCTTTGAAGAACGGAGCGATCTCAGCAGGAGTGTATCCAGCAATGCCACAGCCGATTGGAGTGACAAGGAAACGGAGCTCCTGATGCTGCTCAGCAAAGGTAATAAAGCGCTCAATAGCAGCCTTCGTGTTGTCTAGTCCTTCCATAGTGGGAATAGCGTAACTCTTGCCTTGCAGGCCTTCACCCTGTCCCCAAATGGCGCCGAACTCTCTGGCGGCAAATGCAGCAGCACCGCCAGCATGCTGGCCTCGGGCATTGCTTCCGAAGACGAAGATTTCACCATCCTGTAAACGGTTGATACGCCGGGGCGTGACACGATCAGAATAATATTCCTTAGCGTATTGGCGTTTGAGATTAACTTTCTCCTCTTTCGAGATATTATCGCTCATGGAGTAACTCATATGCATTTTCTGGAAATAACCTATACGTGAAGACCTTTCGCGTGCCCATGTATTGTCGACACCATTTGCATCGTGAGCAAATTCAACCACGTTGTCGATGGAGAGCAAGTCTGTTACCTCTTTCACGTCGTGAGCAGATCCCATGTAGGAGAACGACCATCCTTCTTCCTTCAGTTCCTCTATCAGTTTCTTTAGACTTCTGGCATTCCACTCACGGGAAGCATTCTCAAGTCCATCGGTCAGGACTGTGACTACGGCTGAAGCGTCCTCATCGTCCTTGATGCGTTGATGTAGGGTGGTGAGCGATTGTCCCATTGCATCGTACAGGGGTGTGCATCCGTTAGGCATGTAGTCCTTGAACTCTCCAACCTCAGTGATGGGTTGGTTGTCAATCATAGTACGAACATCAGGTCGTCCGGCTCCTGAATCGAATGTGACGAGTGTGAGCGTGTGATCCTGTGTTTCAGCAAATTCCTGCTGGGCATTGCGAATTGTGTTGATAGTCTCATTAATCCCAGACAGTGTGGACTGACGGAGGTGGCTCATAGAGCCACTCTCGTCCACGATAATCAGATTGTAAATGCGTGCTTTTGTCATTGTTTTGTTGTCTTAATTAGTTAAACATTCTTTTTCCTTAAAAATCATTACTTTTTTGTTTTGTAGTTTTTGTTAAATAGTTAAACCTGAAGTGTTTCTTATGGTGATTATTATATGTTAATATTTATGCTAAAACTCAAGTCGGAATCCCTTTTCTTTCAGAAACGCATAGTTTTCGGGATTAAACTTGTAGAGGAATGCCTCCTTCTTGTTGACGAGAGTGATGCGTTCGTCAAGGTCGGTGAGAAGTCCAAGTTTCAGCATCTTGTTGCTGAAATTGCGGCGGTCGAATTTCACACCCAAGATGGCTTCATAGAGATGCTGAAGTTGTGTCATAGTGAATTTTTCGGGGAGAAGTTGGAAACCGATAGGTTCGAAATGGATCTGGCGACGAAGGGCATCGAGGGCTTCTCGGAGAATCAAATCGTGGTCGAAAGCCAGCGAGGGGACACTATTGATGGGGAACCATTCCGCTTTGGCAGCATCGTCGCCACCTTTCACTTCGCTTATGCGTACGAGCGCATAATAGGCTATGGTAATCACGCGCTCACGAGGGTCGCGCTCAACACCAGTAAAAGCATGGAACTGCTTGATATAGACATCTTTAAGACCGGTCTCTTCCTCCAGTTCTCGCTTTGCACCTTCAAGTGCTGTTTCATTCATTTTCATAAACCCACCAGGGAAAGCCCAACGGCCTTTATAGGGTTCAACGCCTCTCTCAACAAGAAGCACGTTTAGTTTGGTTCCATCGAAACCAAAAATCACACAGTCCGTAGTAACACTCGGATGTGGATAAGCATAACAATATTTTTTCTCTTCCATAATAATTTGCGTTAAAATTACGCAACAAAATTAGGTAAAGATTTTGTTATATCCAAATATTTAATGCGTAAATTTTACACAATTAACTATTATTTGCAAATAATGATAAGAATTCACTACTGTCCAAAGAAATTTTCCCATAAGGTCAGCTGACCATCATCGGAGTCATTCTGAAGACTTTTTGGTTTAACAAATAGCTTGCCTAAGGGTTTCCTCTCAAAGAGTACTTTCCCGATGGCAGCCGATAAAATATAA
>JAILFH010000122.1 GCA_024697645.1 Prevotella sp. | reverse complement strand
TGAACCGGGACGGCAAGATGGAATACCGGGAACAGGTGGTCGTCTTTCGCAAGGGGGACATCAACCATATCGCACGCATCATCACCTATGTGGATATCAAGAAAGGCAAACAGTCCAGACTCATATCCCTGCTCACCAACGATTTCGATATGGCCCTGGAGACCATAGTCGCCATTTACCGCAGGTGGTGGCAGATAGAGTCGCTCTTCAAGCAGATAAAGCAGAATTTCCCCCTGCGTTACTTCTATGGTGAGAGCGCAAATGCCATCAAAATCCAGATTTGGGTCACACTGATAGCAAACCTGCTGCTGTCGCTGCTCCAAAGCTCGCTGGAACGGAACTGGAGTTTCTCAGGATTGGCTACGATGGTCAGAATAGTCCTTATGTACTATCTCAACCTGCATACTTTCTTCAACCAGCCAGATGGAGACCTGAAAATCATGTTGGCGGAAGTATCGGAAGCTCCTCCAGCGGATGATGGAAAAGACTGAGGGGGCTTGTACAAGAATGTAAAAACGCCCAACTTCTGACGGTCAAGAAGTTGGGCTATGAGGATTATGGTTTAGCGGACAGTAATAATAAAAGATAAAGATTGTGGGTATGTTTTTAAGAAAATCAAAAAAAAAGGACAAGGGCACTGTGGAATGCTCTTGTCCTTAAATGTTTTTGATTGTCACGTTGGGCAATAATCGCAGTAAGGAATCTATCTCATTATTTCCTTGTTAAAGCAGAGAGTCCTTACATGACAAATGGATTATCGAATCACCACCTTGCGGCCATTAACGATGTAGAGGCCAGGACGGAGGATAGAGATGTTAGACGTGCTGGAAACGAGACGACCCTGAAGGTCGTAGACTCCTGAAGTCTGGTGACGGATAGAGGAATCGGTCGTGATTTCATCGATACCTGTAGCCACCTGAGCCTGCAGACCATCCTGATTGTAATAGCCTCCGTTGGTGAAGACGAGGTCTGCCGTCTGTGGTGAACCACCATTGCTGAAGATAATCATTGAGGGTTGAGTGAGCGAGGTGTTATTCTGCTTCACACCGTCGAAAGTCCACTTCCAGACCTTGTTTCCATTGTCGGCAAATCCAAGATAGGTGCAATCAACACCCGGCCAGTTCTTGCGCTGCGACCAAGTGAAGTTCTCTGCAGGACTGTTGCTCCAAGCCCAGCAGGCAATAGTGCCCTTCCAGGTGATAGGAGCCTCGAAGAATGCACAAACCTCACCTTCCTCACGTGTGCAGAAGTCGGGAACGACAATCTGTTCCTCCTGAGTCTCACTAACCTCATAGACGCGAGTCTGAATGGCACTGACCGCTGAACCAATGAGCAGACCAACCTTCAGAGTCGTAGTCTTCTCGGCTGGAATCGTAACAGCGGCAGATGTGCCTGCACGTGTTCCATTGGTTGCCGAAGGCGTAGAACCATCGAGTGTGTAGACGAGTTGAGCCGAAGAATTGTCGCTAACGGCCGTCAGTTTCGCCTGGAACGACGTTTCATAGTGACCCGAGGCTTTGTCTACCCAAGCGATATTCATCGAAGGAGCGAGATAATAAGAGTAGTGATAGCCTTCCAGAATCTTCACCCACTGCGAGGCAATAGGCTGATAGTCGGCCTGCTTTCCAAGCACCACGAGGAGAGAACCGTTTGCACCCTTGGTTTCGTAGGCTGCTACAGAAGTCACTGCGGTGTTAGGAATCTTATTGGTGTAGGTACTCTCGTTGTGGATTCCCACGAGTTTACGAACATCAATCATTGCCTTCAGGTCCTGCTTGCAATCAATCCAGTGAGTGAGGAAGACGCAAGGCGTTCCAGGCATTGCGAGCATATAGGCATTGGCTGCGAGCGTGTCCTTCTTAATGGGGTCCTGAGCAGCATTTGAGCGGCGCTCAGTGTCGTGATTCTCAACGAAAGTCACTGCATAACGGCGATAGGCACCCGACTCATAACTATTGGAGACGAGAGGCCAGTTGGCGTCATTCTGCTGAGCCAGACGATTCCACGAACCTGTGTTGACCGCATTGCGAACCGTATAACGGAACTGGAAGTCGAAAGCCGCAGAAGTCTTCCCTGTGGCATCAATCCAATTGCGAATGGTCTTCGTTCCATCCCAGCACTCACCTACACTGTAGGTAGGATTGGAATACTCGTTGTAGAGTTGAGTATAGGAACCGCTGTAGCCCTTTACCATATCGTAGCGGAAACCAGCGTAGCCGAAATCGTTAATGAGCATCTTCAGATAAGCCTTGACGTTGGTCTGCACGTTCTCACTCTTGTGGTCGAGGTCGCGCATTCCATCCCAGCCTTCACCAGTGTCGTTGTTGTCGGAAAGCGAATAGCCGTTAGCGGTTGCCCATTTCAAAGTAGCACCACCATCATCGTTCTTGGCAATATCTGTAGACTTCAACTGATAAGTGACACCATTGTACTTTTCTTCGGGGAAGTCAACCCAGTTGGAAACGTTCTTGCGATGATTGACCACAATGTCAGCAATCGTTCCTATGCCATTGGCCTTGAACGTCTTGATGAGCGACAGGAGTTCTGCCTTCGTGCCGAAAGAGGAATCGTAGTTGGAAAACCAATAGAGGTCGTCGTAGCCCATTGACGTTCCACCACAATTAGCACTCTGCGGCAACCAGACGAGGTCGAAATACTGTCCGAGTTCGCTTGCCTGCTTTTCGAGGACGGTCCAATTGGTAGCGTCAAATGAATCCCAATAGAATCCCTGAAGCATCACCCCTTTGTATTGCGAGGGCCAGCCGTCAGCAGCAGAACAAGGCGACAAAGCAGCAAAATAGCAGAACAATATGGATAGAAGGAATCTTGATTTCATCAAAGAATATTTCATATTGGAAATGTTTTTATAATCTCTTTATCGCGGATTGCGACTACTGGAAAATGAAGTAAGCATAGGGTGCCAACTCAACTGAGTCGCGTAAGCCTGCAGCAAACTTCGTACGCAGTTCTATAGCCTCCTTGTTGAGCCAAGGCTGGGGCGTAGGAACCGTAATAGTAGAGTCGCGGAGATTGACCATCACGAGTACGCGCTCGGAGTCGTTGCTACGTTCGAAGGCGAGTATATTATTGTCAGGATAAGGCTTGATGTCGCCATAGCGAATGACAGGCGTCTCGTTGTAGATGCTGATGAGGTCTTTATACTCCTTGTAGATTTCAGGATGAGCGGTCCAGTCGACGGGTACATACTTGAAGAAGTTGATGGGCTCAGGATAAGCCACTTCCTGTGAACCGTAGATGAGTGCGCCGCCATGCAGGAACACTGAAGCCACATAAGCAGCCATAGAACCACGCAAAGTATTAAACTCAACGGGAGGAGTCTGCTCAGTGCTATGGTCGTGATTGGTCGTGAAGCGCAGTTTCACCTTGCCTTCAGGAAGGCTGTCATATTCGGCCTTGTCGGCATCGAACAGCGATGAAACCGGAGCATTCTCGCGAAACACCTTCATGAGTTGATCCTTGAAGTCCCAACCGTAGTTCATGTCGAAGCCAGCGGTGAAATTGTCCGGACGCTTGCCCTCTGCCAACATCAGAATCTGACGCTTGCCAGCAGCCTGTCGCAACGTGTCGATAGCCTCTTTCCAGAAGTCGGCTGGAACACCGTCGGCAACATCGCAACGGAATCCGTCGATGCCTACGTCGGCAATCCAGTACTTCATAGCGTCGATCATTGCCTTGCGCATTTCCTTGTTGTCATAGTTCAGGTCGGCAACATCGTACCAGTCCCAAGGACGTGGATGAATGATGGTGTCGGCATTCTCGTCGTGAGTGTACCAGTCGGGATGTTCCTTCACCCAGGGATGATCCCAGGCTGTGTGATTAGCCACCCAGTCGAGGATGATGCCCATCCCGTGTTCGTGGCAGACTCGAGCAAGATGCTTGAAGTCGTCGATAGTTCCGAACTCGGGAGCGATAGCCTTGTAGTCGCGAATGCAGTAGGGAGAGTTCTTGCCTTTCTCAATACCGATAGGATAGATAGGCATCACCCACATCACATTTACGCCTAGTGCCTTAATGGAATCGATGCGGTCGGCAACGGCAAGCAGCGATTTCTCTGGTGCAAAAACACGAGGATTCACCTGATACATTGCTACATCCTTGACTGCAGGCATCTCCTTCAGCGGAGGAACAGGTCCTTCGGGTTCCTGAGCCTTAGGCTGACAGGAAAATAAGACAAGGGAACAGAGTAACAATGTAGCAGAGCAACAAATCTTATAAAATGTAGTTGATTTCTTCTTCATATCAATTAATGGATTTGGAAAAGGGGGTGTGGCCCTGATGCAGTGCACACACCCCCGAAAAAATCGATTATTGGAAATTCGGATTACCGTGCGGTGACTGTGGCATAAGCTTTAGTCTCGCAAAGCGGATAGAACTCTATATGAACCTTTCCTGTCACGCTGACGGGAATATTGTCGTTCGAACCATTAATAATGTTCTCGAGTGTTCCGCCCCAGTTTCCATCCTGTGTATCCCAGGTTCCGTTGCCCTTGAACTTAATAACACCCTCGCCAAGTTCAGTATCAACCTCCCAGCAAAGTTTATCGAAGTTGTAGCTCATTTCTACACCACGATCCCAGTCGTTATTAACAGCACTACCCACAACGAAGACACTGTTGATAGGAGTTAAGGTGTAAGTCATATCAGCCAGATTCACATCGGCACGATAAAAACCGGGAGCAGGCATAATATTACCTGAATTGCCATCATCAATGAGAGTACCAGTTAAGCCATCAGCATTGAGCGTTCCTGTTCCGTAGTTTCCGTTGTCCCAGTTATCGGCAGCTCCGCGGAACTTGAAGGCCCCCTTACCATCGGTCCAACTGTCTTCCTTTGCATAGAAGAAACCTGTATAAGTACCATTACCATCAGCGCAGTAGAGAGGTTGTTCTATGCCGCCCCAACCATTGTTCACACCTGCCTCGTAAATGTACTCTGCGAAATTGAGTGGCGTGATGGTGTAGGTCATCTCGGCCATATTCACCTGGAAACGATAGAACTTAGCAGTTCCATCCACGTGGAATGAATGATCTCCATCGAGGTTGTAACGACGATCGAACGAACCGCTCAGGTCTTCACTAGCACCCTTTGTTCCGAAGAGTTTAGACCAGTCGCCAGCCTCAACGGCATCGATAGCATCGCCATCACCAAACGCGAACCATGTGTCGGCACCACCTTCGAAGACGTAGGTGAAAACGGGATCCTCGAAGACATCCTTAGAACTGTGGCTGAAAGCCATCGTGCGAGCCGACTCAGCGTTCCAATCACCACGGCCACCAATGAGATAATAGGTATCAGCAATGTTGACGGGCTCCACCTTGAAGGTGTAGTTGAGCATATCAATAGTCACCTTGATCTTCTTAGCGCCAGCAGGCACGCAGAACGAGTTGTCGGCACCCATGTTGTAACGGAAGTCGAGACGTCCCTCAGTAGCCTTGTTGTCGCCACCGACAATACCGAGCAACTTGGTCCAGTCGCCAGCACCAATTGCATCGCAGGCAGCATCGTCACCAATAGCAAACCAAGTGTCGCCAGAAGCAGCAGCGTCGAAGACAACGGTGAAGATAGGATCCTCATAGACATCAGCATCACTATGCTGGAACTTGATACTGCGGTCAGCAGCAGAGCCTGCCCAATCGTTAGGACCACCAATGATGTAGTATGCGGGTGAAATCTGAACCTTGTTCAGCGGAGTGAACTGAATGGTGCGCTCTGCGAAATAGTTCTCGCCGGGTTTACCAACGATAGCAACAGAAGTTCCATCAGTAACAGTATAGAGAACGACGCGGATATAGGCTGTCGTCGAAGCAGGATTGCGAGTGATGTTGTTGAAGTAGGCTTCTTGCAGGGCACTCGGCGAAAGTGAGATTTCACTAGTACCATCAAGGCTATTAGCATCGAGCACAATCTTGTTAGAGAATTCGGGGTCGGTAGCAAACTCAACCTCAGCCTTCAGAATCGTATTGGCGGGCATAGCACCATCGGCTACAGTTGCTGTTCCAATGACAATAGGAGTATCCTCGCCAGTCTCTTCGTTGATGTAGTCAGCCAGATTGATAGCAGAGACAGAACTACTGACGCTGACATCGCTCATCTTAAGTTGACTCTCGGGGAGATTGGTCTGGGGCTCGAAGATGGTCAGGAAGTCCTGATCGCAAGAAACCAGCACCATGCTCAGCAGAGCCATCATGTATAAACTTAATTTTTTCATCTTCTTCATTGTTTTATGGAGGTGGGAGCGAGGGGAGACCTTGCTCCCACCTTTAGTTAAACATTCTTTCTACTGCTGACGAAATTATTTCAGAAGTTCGAAACGCACAGTGTTCTTATTCAAGTCGACTGTGATGTCGAGATCGCCACCAGGGAAGTCGGCAATCGACCAAGCACCCTTACCAGTCATACCAGCGCCGGTGTAGACACCGTCGGTCAGTTCGATGCTTGTAGCCTCGTCATCAACCTTGAATCCATAAGAGTCGCCACCGTCCCAACCTGTAAGTTTGGTGTAGAAGCGGAACATCAGAGCGTCGCCAGTGTAGTCAGGCATCGTGAGAACACCGTGGAAGTACTTGTTTCCAATCTCAGTCTCATAGATGCGCCAGCCTGCAAGAGCCTCAGCATTGGCTTTAGCGGGTTCAGTCCAACCAGAGCAGTTACCAATGACATAGATGTAGGCAAGACTTGGAATCATACAGTAGGCAGCCATGTGCTTGAAGGTGACATAGTTTGAAACGATAGATGTGCCCTCGACCTCTTGCTGAGTGGTGGTCTGAACATTAGCGCAGACACGCATAGCAATTTCGCGGAAGCCCATATCTACATAGTCGTCTTCGGTTGCGAAACCATCAATTTGGCAGATGGCCTTGGCAAGTTCTTCACCACTGACGTTAGCAGAGCATGTGGTGAAACCAGTTTCCAGATAGTTCTCGTTCCATTTCACGGTACCGTTTTCGACCAGACCTACCTGAACTTTATAGTTGACGGGAGTATTCACACCGTAATTAGGCTGCGACCATGTGAGTTTCACGGTGTTGTCAGCCGACAACTGGATGTATTGCTCGGAGAGGGGAGATTCGTTCAGTACAAATTCTGTAGCCGTGTTGTTCGGACCGAGCACAGGATTGTCGTCGCGGTCGGAATCGCAGGCTGTGAACAGCATGGCGAAAGCCGCAAACAGCAAACCAGACTTAAAATATTTTGCTTTCATATCTTCTACTTATTTATATACGTTTTCGCAAATGAATTAATAGCCCACATTTTGCGTCAAGTTCGGGTTCGAAATAATATCGCTCGAAGCCAACGGGAAGAGGTTATACTTGCTGTCGACACCATGAGGTGTACCGACATTGCTGTTCATGCCCTTGTGGGACCAGAGGTAATCAGAACTGGTGAGCAGACCGAAGCGAACGAGGTCACTACGACGATGACACTCCCAAGCCAACTCACGAGCACGCTCGTCGAGGATGTCCTGTGCTGTGGGGTTAGCAATACTTGCCACACCTGCACGGTTGCGGATTTCGTTGAACTTGGCAACGCCATCGCAAGAAACGCCGCCTACAACCTGGCACTCAGCCAGCATCAGATAGACGTCACCCAGACGGAAGACGGGGAAGTCGGTGTCGACGAACGAGTTAGCATCAGACATCTTCGTGCCGTCAGCCAGCAGGTTGGTGTACTTCGTGAAAGCATAGCCACTCTGGAAGTTGCTCAGGTCACTAATTGTCTTAGTCTGACCGTCGGTGAAGAACTGTGCACGCTGGTCGGTGATATCGAACTTGTCGACGAACTGCGGAGTTACACGCAGACCACCCCAACCATTACCTCCAAGACCATAGGCTGCAGGATCCATGTTACCACCAATCTCACCGCAGACGATATAGGTTGTACCACCATAGGCCTGAGTGTTGATGTGGTCCTGATAAATGCTGAAGATGATTTCGTGGCCAACGCCAAGCATTTGGTCGTTGTCGGCACAGAACATCTTGTAGTAGTCAGAAGAAGATTCGAGTTTGTAGCCCAGGTCGATGATCTTCTGGCAATACTCAGCACACTTAGCATAGTTGGCTGTGCCTGTGTAAACCTTTGCGTTCAGATAGAGTTTAGCCAGAATCATGTAAGCCAGACCCTTGCCAGCACGATACTTCTCAGGACTTGCGGGCAACTGCTCTGCGCATTCCTCCATGTCCTTGACCATCCAAGTGAAGAGGTCGGCACGACTAATCTGCTGGGGATTGGCTCCACCAACTTCAGAATTCTCATCAGCGAAGGGAACATTACCAAAGAGGTCGATAGCATGCAGATAACTCAGTCCGCGAAGGGCACGAGCCTCAGCACGATACTGCTGCATGAGAGATTCGCTTGCGTTCGAGGCTTTGTCAATCTGACGGATTACTTCATTGCAGATAGAAATCTGATAGAACACGCGGCTGTAGCAAGCAGATACGAACACGTCGCTCGAAGTCCACTGCAGTCCGTGAAGGTCCTTAATGGTCTGGTCGTTCCAGCCAATCACTGCCTCGTCGGTGGGGAGTTCCTGAAGGTTATAAAGGGCACGCAGATACTGACCGAAGCCACCATCGATACCCGAGATGTCAGGGCTGCCACTATCACCATCAGGCGAACTCACTGCAAGTGCCGAATAGCACTTAGCCAGGAGTTGGTTGTATGCCTCTGAGCTTGTGAGCACATTATCCGGAGTGTCGAGGTTGGGATCGATAGGCGTTACGTCCAGATCTCCAACACAAGAAGTGAAGGATACTGCGGCTGCAAAGGCAAAGCTAAATATAGCGGTTTTCTTTATATTGAATTTCATATTCTTATCCTCCTATTGATTAAAAGTTAAAGCTTGCACCTACGAGGAAGTTGCGAGAACGCGGATACATGTTGTTGTCGATACCACCGGCAACCTCAGGATCTACACCTTCATAGTTGGTAATGGTAAAGATGTTCTGAGCGGTGAAGTGAACGCGTGCCCAGTCGCAAATGTTGTAGGCAAGTGTCACTCTGTCGAGTTTCAGGAACGAAGCGTTCTGCACATAGTAGTCGCTCTTGTACTGAGCCTGAGCGAAATTGGTGTAAGGAGCAGAAGAAACGCGGTTGGCAATGAAGTTATTGGTCCACATATCTGCCTTCATCTCTGCATCCGACTGTACGTTGTTGTAAACATAATTGCCAAGGCTTGAGCGAAGTGATGCAGAAAGCGTCCACTTCTTATAACTCAACTCGGTGTTCAGACCGATGTTCACATCAGCATCTGGCTTATAGTATACGTAGCGGTCGTCATCGGTAATCTGTCCGTCGTGGTTGCGGTCAACATAGACACCTTCGAGGGGCTTGCCAGCCTCGTCGTAAACCTGCTGGAATACATAGAACGAGTTGAGCGGGTTGCCCACTTTCTGAATCTGAACATTGTTACCAACACCACCAGAAATACCACCTGCCTCAACGCCGGGATAAGTAGGATCGTCGCTTGCGGTCAGACGAGTAATCTCGTTCTTGTTGTAGGCAACGTTCACGCCGATTTCCCAACGCAAATCCTTCTTCTCGATAGGCACTACGTTCAGGGCAACTTCAATACCCTTGTTCTCCATATCGCCAACATTCTGCAGCAGATAGTTGGTCAGGTTGGTCAGACCAGCCACAGGTACATAGTTCAGCAAGTCGTCAGTCTTGCGCTTGTAAACGTCAACACTACCGTTGATGCGGTTGTTCCAGAAACCGAAGTCGAGACCTATGTTATAGGTTGTGGTCTCCTCCCACTTAATCTGAGCGGCATAGCCCTTCGGAGTGATAGGAACGATAACGTTGTTACCGAACCAGTAGTAAGAACCACCCATATTGGTGTGGTAGGTAGGAATAGAAGGATAGTCGCCTTGTCCGATGTTCTGCTGACCTGTAACACCATAACCCAGACGGAGTTTCAGGTTCGACAGCCAGTCAACATTGCGGAGGAAAGGCTCCTCGCTGATACGCCAAGCCAGAGCGACTGAGGGGAACAGACCCCACTTATTGTTCTGGAAGCGCGATGTACCGTCGTTACGAAGAGTGGCAGTGAGGAGGTAGCGATCCATGAATGTGTAGTTCAGACGACCATAGAATGAAACGAGATAACTCTCAGTCTTGAAGAGCGGAGTGGTAGAGAATTCAGTTCCACTACCATCGTTTGCTCTCTTGTAATCGGTAGTCTCATTGTAGAAGTGCTGCCAGCTGTAACCACCGAGGATGTCAAAGCGGCTGTTGATTTCCTTCAACTCGCGAGCATATGCGAGGTAGAACTCCAAAGTCTTGTCCTCACGCTTCTGAGTGTACTTCTCCCAACTACCGCAACCGTTCTCAACCTTGCTGTGCCAAGAAACTTCACTGTTCTCCTCGGTGATATTCCAGCCAGATGTGGTTGAATAGTCGAGACCGAGGTTCAGGTTGGCACGGAGACCTTCGAGGAACTTGAACTTGTAGTCGAACTGGGCGTTGCCCACGAAACGACGTACATAAGAATCCTTGTTCTGCTGGTTCAACTGAGCCACTGGGTTCAGCAGGGCCATTGTGTTGGGCAGACCACTGGTCATCCAATAGTGATAACTGCCGTCCTCATTGTAGACGGGCTTCAGAGGATTGTACTTCACGGCCTGGCCGATAGCACCCTCATCAGCAAATGCGTTGTGGGTGAACACGCCCTTACCATTCAGGTTGATGGTCAGACGGTCGTTGAGCAGAGTCGGGGTAAGGTTCACGCCTAAGGTTCCACGAGTCATGTTGGTGGTCTTCAGCGTACCATCATTGTTCAGGAAGCCTGCGCTAACGCGATAAGGCATGCTGAATGCCTTGCTCTTCGTCACATAGCCACCTGTTACGCTGGCATTGATTTCCTCACTGAATGCTGTGCGATAAATCTGATCCTGCCAGTCGGTGTTGGCATTGCCTAATGCTGCCATAGCGTCAGCATTGTCACCATAATTGGCTACGAAGAAATCTCTGAAAGCATCAGCACCGAGTACATCAACTTTCTTGGCAACGGTCTTCACCGTAGCAGTCATGTCGATGTTCACGCGGGGCTTCGAACCTGCCTTACCCTTCTTCGTGGTAATCAGAATCACACCATTAGAAGCGCGGCTACCATAGATAGCGGTTGCCGAAGCATCCTTCAGGATTGAGAACGATTCGATGTCGTTCGGGTTGATAGTGTTCAGAACGTCACCACCAGAAATGCCTGTTCCACTGATAGGCAGACCGTCGATAACAATCAGAGGGTCGTTAGAGGCAGAAAGCGACGAACCACCACGAATACGGATTGTTGAACCTGCGCCAGGAGCACCACTATTGGTAGTAATCTGCACACCAGGAGTCTTACCCTGCAGCAGATCTGCCGGCGATGTTGCCAAACCCTTGTTCAGTTGATCGGCCTCAACCGACATTACCGAACCTGTGGCATCGCTTTTCTTCACCGTACCATAACCGATCACCACTACGTCTTTCAGCAGTTGCGCGTCGTCCTGAAGTACGATGTTCACACTCGGTGCAGCGGCAACCTGCGCATCCTGATAGCCTACGTAGCTTACCGTAATTGTAGCACCGCTTTTTGCTTGAACTAGGAAATTACCGTCGAAGTCGGTGATGGCTCCACCTGTCTGTCCTGCGACACGAACGGTGGCACCGATAATGGGTTCGCCGGTAGCATCCTTCACATTGCCATTCACAGTGATTTGCTGTGCAAAGGCAGTGACTGAGAGAATCAGCCCACATATTAATGCGAGCATCCTCTGAGGCATAATTTTTACCTGCTTCATCATTACTACATTTTTTGTTTAAGTTATTATTGGTTGTTAGTATATTCTTAGCCTCAATTGGCCTTTCTATATGCTTAGGTTGCTGTGTCTCATACCTCGTAATAAGGCAAATTAAGACAATTTACGGTGCAAAGATAAAATTTCTTCACACATAAATGTACTTTTTTCGTGCAAAAAACGTTATTAATAATGTGCAAACGTTTGCATTGAGAAATAGTGAACAAATCGCAAGCGCCGTAACAACCTGTCGCAAGTTTTTCATAATTTTGCATTCAGGAGCATTGCCGCCTAATAACGAAACCAAAAAAGATGAAAGAAACTGCGCCTATCACGATGAAAGATATCGCACGGGAACTTGGTGTTTCTGTGGCTACTGTGTCGCGAGCCCTGAAGGATTCGCCACGCATTAGTCAGTCCCAACGTGAACGTATCAAGGCGTATGCGCAGGCTCACAACTTCACACCTAACTACGTGGCCGAAACCCTTCGCCATTCGCGCGTACGCCCGCAGAAAATTATAGGTGTAATCATTCCACAGTTTGCCCATTTCTATTTTTCTTCTATCTTGAGTGGCATTGAACAGGAAGCAACTGCTCACGGTTATTCAATCATGGTAGCACAAAGCGATGAGCAATACGACCGCGAAGTAAGAATTTGCAAGTCGTTCTACGAGCACAAAGTGTGCGGCATCATCGTTTCACAGGCTAAAGATACGCAGAAATACGATCATTTCCAGCAACTTATTGATTTGGGTGTGCCACTGGTGTTCTATGATCGTATTTGCACTGGTGTCAATGCTTCGCGTGTTGTGGTTGACGACTATATGGGGGCATTCAATGCAGTGACTCATCTCATTAATACAGGATGCCGGCGCATTGCCTATTATGGCGCTTCGATGACACTTGAAATCTCGAAAAACCGCTACAACGGCTATCGCGACGCTCTCCTGCGTCAAGGACTGAAACCACAAGAAAAATGGGTTCATATCTGCGACAATCGTGCTGATGCTGAAGCCATTACGCCCTCCATCCTACAGCAGGAAGAGATTCCTGATGCCTTCTTTGCCGTCAACGACGATACGGCAATCGGCATTCTCTACACTGCAAAACGTCTGGGATATCGCGTTCCAGAAGATATTTCCATCTGCGGATTCACTAATGGCCAGCGCGCAGTTGCATGCGACCCAATGCTTACTACAGTCGAACAGCGAGGAGTAACAGTTGGCGAAGAGGCTGCCAACATTCTCATCTCGCAAGTGGAAGGTCAACTCGAACCAAACCATGTGGAAAAACGTGTCGTACGCACGCGCCTTATTATTAGAGGTACTACGAGATGATTGCCGAATGTCTTTAAACGTCAGCAGTTGAAAAATACTAACATTTCAGATGACGCTGTATAAAAGACATTAGATAACTTTAAGATGAACAATAGGAAAAATTGGACAATTGAAAAGTGCTAACACCTGACAATTCTTCGAGTAAAAAGATTCAACAATAGGAAAAAGCAAGAAATAATAATAACAAGACGTCTGCCACTCCCCGTAAACAGGCAGGCCCTCCTCTCAAAAGAGAGGTTGGGGGGAGGTCAAAATCTTATGAAACAAAAACCGAACTTAAATTTCTGGGCACTTTGGAACCTGTCGTTTGGATTCTTTGGCGTGCAAATTGCCTATGCCCTGCAGAGTGGAAACATCTCGCGAATCTTCCGTACGCTTGGTGCTGATCCTCACGACTTAAGTTATTTCTGGATTCTCCCACCTCTGATGGGTATTCTTGTGCAACCCATCGTGGGTTCCCTTTCCGACAAGACTTGGACCCGCTTTGGTCGCCGCATTCCTTATCTGTTCGTTGGAGCATTGGTGGCTGTTGCCGTAATGTGCCTGCTGCCTAATGCCGGTTCACTCGGTCTTGCCGTCTCGTCAGTGATGATGTTTGGACTCATCATGCTCATGCTGCTCGACACATCAATCAATATGGCCATGCAGCCATTCAAGATGCTTGTTGGCGACATGGTGAACGAAGAGCAGAAGGCTAAGGCCTACAGCATTCAGTCATTCCTTTGCAATGCCGGATCAGTGGTAGGATTCCTCTTCCCCTACATTTTCGCTGCCGTGGGCATTGCCAATGTGGCTGAACCAGGTGTCGTTCCTCCATCAGTTGTTTGGTCGTTCTATATCGGAGCCGCCATCCTTATTCTTTGTGTGATTTACACCACCGTGAAGGTAAAGGAATGGGATCCGAAAACCTATCTGGAGTATAATCCAGTAAGTGAGGAGAAAGAGGACAAAGCCGACTGGATTACACTGCTGAAGAATGCACCCGCCACCTTCTGGAAGGTAGGACTCGTTCAGTTCTTCTGCTGGGCTGCCCTGCTCTACATGTGGACTTATGTAGTCGATGCTGTTGCCGAAACTGTTTGGAACGCCACCGATTCTTCCTCTGAGGAATATCAGGTAGCAGGCAACTGGACAGGCGTACTCTATGCTATTCAGGCTATGGGTTCTGTGGTCTGGGCAACCATCCTTCCCCGTTTCAAGAACACAAAGATGGCCTATGCCGTCAGCCTGGTTCTTGGTGGAATTGGCTTCGCCCTCATTCCATTCATTCCGAATCAATACTTACAGATCATCCCATTCCTGCTCATTGGTTGTGCTTGGGCTGCAATGCTCGCAATGCCGTTCACGTTTGTCACAAATGCTCTGCAAGGATATGGCCACATGGGTGCCTATCTCGGACTGTTCAATGGCACCATCTGTTTGCCTCAAATCATCGCAGCCATCTGTGGTGGAACCATTCTCCACTTAGTTGGTGGTCATTCAGCCACGATGATGATTGTTTCCGGTGTTCTCCTCGTGTGTGGTGCTGCCTGTGTGGGATTCATTCACGACAAGAAATAGACTTTTCTATCGTTCTTATAAGATAGGCCATCCCCACCCCAAAGCAGAGGGGATGGCCTTTTTAACTCTTCAGAAACAACAATACTTCAAGGGTTAACTCCTTATAGTCCACTGACTTACATGCTGAAACAAACCATTGTACTCTTCCTTCTGACGCTATTGCCGCTTTCAGCAATAGCACAGGAATCTTCGACTGTTTCCTCTACTTCTGAAGGGTCGACAGAGATTTCCGAAGGCGCAAGCGATTATCTGCGTTTTGCACCTCTCGCATCTGTGTTTGTGTTAAAGGCATGCGGCGTGGAGAGTTCATCATCATGGAAGCGGTTGGTTGTAAATTCGGCAGCAAGTTACGTCATCTCTTGCGCCACTACCTGGGGACTGAAATACACTATTCACGAACAGCGACCTGACAAGACCGACAACCATTCCTTCCCATCAGGGCACACAATGGCAGCTTTTGCGGGCGCGCACATATTATATAAGGAATACGCCCACAAGTCGCCCTGGATTGCTGCAGCAGGCTATGGCGTTGCCACATTCGTGGGTATTGACAGGGTTACACACGACCGTCATCATTGGTATGATGTCTGCGCAGGAGCCGCTATTGGTATTCTTGGCACAGAGGCAGGCTATTGGCTGGGTGATAAAATCACAGGCGAGCATTCGCAATATGCGGTTGCCTTTGGACCTCAGTCAGTGTCGTTGGCTATTATGTTTTGAGGCTAGCGCCATCTATGCAACACATATGCAACACATAAATCTTAACAATCAACTCTTTTCCCTTTCGGCAAAAATCGTAGTTGTTAAGCCTTTAATTCCAACAAATTAAGAAGATCCCATTGAATATGAGGAGCAAAGGACTTTTCCTCCTTTTCAATACCATCTGAAAAACTAAAAATTTATACCATGAAAGTAATTGACAAATGGTATCTAAAAAGTTTGTATATACGCAATAATAATGCAAACGTTTGCGCACATAAATTCTCTTTTTGCTCTTTCCTATTTTTACACCTTATTTAAATAATTCGTAATTTTGGCGTTGAAATTAAAAACCAAAGTCTATGAATATCTATTTTCACATTGAATACCACACGGTGTTCGGCGAAGAACTCGTGCTGAACATTGTCCGAAAGGATGCTGAGGGTAAGGATATTACCACCCAGTATAGAATGAACACAACCGATGGCCATCAGTGGACCTGTACGCTGAACAATTATCAGGCAGCAGGAGCCGTAGCCAAACGTGGTCAGTCGGAAGAATCACAGCCAGTACTAAACTATTTCTATAGCGTCGACCACGACGGAAGCGAAGAGCGAACCGAATGGCGCACCGTTGCCCATCGGCTGGAACTCACCCCCGCAGAAGCACTCTGCTTCCATGTCTACGACCGCTGGATCGATATGCCTGAGGACAGTTATCTCTATTCATCGGCTTTCACCGATTGCATTAAGACCACCGAACCCGTTTCTCCAAAGACAACAACAGCAGAAAAAGAAGTTGCCGTTCGCCTTCGGATGATTGTCCGTGCCCCACAATTGCGCAATGGTCAGCAACTCTTCATTGTCGGAGAGAACGAGGTATTGGGATTCTGGAATGTTGATAAGGCCGTGCCGATGACCCAGCACAACTACAACGAATGGATTGTCGACCTCGATGCATCTGCTTTCTCAGGCCGTAAGGTTGAGTTCAAGTTTGTTGCTATCGGTGGCGAATACGGAACACTTTGGGAAACGGGTCATAACCGCACTGTGAATGTAGGAACAGATCTTCGTCGAGGCGATGTAGTCACCTATCAACTCGACCAGGCATTCTTTGCCTTTTGCAATCAGCGCGTCGCAGGAACACTCGTTCCCGTGTTCTCGCTGCGTTCGAAGGGTTCGTTCGGTGTTGGAGACTTTGGCGATTTGCAGAAGATGGTAGACTGGGTTGCCAAGACTGGTCAGCGATTGCTACAGGTTCTCCCCATCAATGATACCACCTCAACCCATACCTGGACCGACTCCTATCCTTACTCCTGCATCTCAGTGTTCGCACTTCATCCACAGTATGTTGACCTGCGGCAGTTGCCAGAGTTGAAGAACAATAAACATAGGCTGGAATTTGAATCTCTCAGGAAAGAACTGAACGCATTGCCACAAATTGACTATGAACGCGTGAACAATGCTAAGGCCGACTATCTGCGCGCCATCTTCGAGCAGGAAGGTCGTGAGGCCTTGCGTTCCGATGCCTTCAAGAAATTCTTCAAGGAAAATGAACTGTGGCTCGTTCCCTATGCCCAGTATTGCATGCTGCGCGATGAAAATGGAACCGTCGACTTCAAGCAGTGGAAAGGACATGAGACATGGAACGAGGAAGACCGGAAGGCTCTATCCAATTCTCGCACGAAGGCTTGGCAGCAGGCATCGTTCTACTATTATGTGCAGTTCGTTCTCTTCAGACAAATGCAAGCCGTCCATGAGCACGCTCGGCAAAAGGGCGTTATCCTGAAAGGCGATATTCCCATTGGCGTAAGCCGTGTGGGCTGTGACGTCTGGATGGAGCCCAAGTACTTCAATATGAACGGACAGGCAGGTGCGCCACCCGATGATTTCTCTGCCGATGGCCAGAACTGGGGATTCCCCACCTACAACTGGGACGAAATGCTTAAGGACAACTGTGCTTGGTGGGTGCGCCGATTCCAGAACATGAGCCATTATTTCGATGCATATCGCATTGACCACGTTCTTGGTTTCTTCCGTATCTGGGAAATTCCCATGCCCCACGCTTCTGGTCTGATGGGACAGTTCTCACCCGCCTTAGGCCTCTCCATCGAGGAAATCAACTCTTGGGGAGTCAGCAGCGACATCGAAGGTCTTTTCCTTATCGACCATAAGGATGCAGAAAAGATTGAACGAGGAGAGTTGAAACCCGAGAAAGCCCATTGGCACCCACGTATTGGCGTGCAGCACACAGAAGCCTATGAACAGTTGTCAGCATGGGAGAAAGACGCCTTCAATCGTCTCTACAACGACTATTTCTACCGTCGCAACAATCAGTTCTGGTATCGCGAGGCCATGAAGAAACTACCCCGACTTGTTCAGGCTACCCGCATGCTGGTCTGTGCTGAGGATCTCGGCATGGTGCCCGACTGCGTACAATGGGTGATGAACGAACTGCGCATCCTCTCGCTCGAGTTGCAGTCGATGCCGAAAGACCCAAGCGTTCGTTTCGGCGTATTGGAGCGCAATCCCTATCGTTCCGTATGCACCATCTCCTCTCATGACACACCTACGCTGCGTATGTGGTGGGACGAGGACTACGAACGTTCACAGTCCTATTTCAACCAAGTACTCTGGAAAGACGGTCCCGCTCCTCATCCCATGCCAGGATGGCTTGCCCGCGACATCATCGCCAATCATTTGGCATCACCTTCAATGGTCTGCGTGATTGCCCTGCAGGACTGGCTCGCCATCGACGAGCACCTGCGACTGCAGGATGCCAATGCCGAGCGCGTGAATATTCCTGCCAATCCTCGTCACTACTGGCGCTATCGCATGCACCTGAACATTGAGGACCTCATCGGCTGCGAAGGATTCTCAAACGGCATAGCCCAACTTATCGCACTCAATGGACGATAAATAGTAACCGAATAATTCCCATTTAAAGGAAACAGATAAAAAGCAAAATGAAGAAACTTCTCTTTACCACCCTCGCCCTTGTGTTCGGCTTTCTGGCTACACAGGCACAGACCGTAACAAAATCGCCGAATGGCAATATTGAAGTAAAATTCTCCCTCGACGCTAAAGGTCGTCCCGTCTATGAGATGAACTACAAGGGACGCCCAGTGGTGAAGCCCAGTCATCTTGGATTGGAACTCGCCCGCGACAAGCATGCTTCAAGAGGCGTTGGCGAAACCGATTTGATGGAAGGGTTCCAATTGATCGACACGAAAACCTCGGAGTTCGATGAGACCTGGAAGCCTGTTTGGGGCGAGACGGCTACTATTCGCAACCACTACAACGAGATGGCGCTGACGCTGAAACAGCCCCTTGGCGATAATAAGGAACGCTGCATGATACTGCGATTTCGCGTCTACGACGATGGCATCGGATTCCGCTATGAGTTCCCGCAGCAGAAAGAGATGAG
This sequence comes from Prevotella sp., assembly GCA_024697645.1. GTDB lineage: Bacteria > Bacteroidota > Bacteroidia > Bacteroidales > Bacteroidaceae > Prevotella. The sequence continues at coordinate 15,595 of JAILFH010000122.1, read as the reverse complement.
TTATTTCCTCATCAAGGAAGAGCGCTCGGAATTTGCAATGGCAGGCAACCACACGGCTTGGTGGCTACCTGGTGATTACGACACTCAGGAGCAGGAAACCCAGGAAACCAAACTCTCCGAGATTCGTGGCCGCATCAAAGAGGCAGTCAACTGGGGAAATTCTTCCGTTGCAGTGTTCTCCGAGACAGGTGTGCAGACTTCGCTCCAAATGAGGACCGATGATGGCCTCTACATCAATATTCATGAGGCAGCCTGTATGGATTATGCTACGATGCATCTGGAATTGGTCGATGAGAAGACTACGCATCTCACCGACAAACTCAGTGGAAGCAGCAACATCTACACTCCGAATCCATCATCCAGCAACTATCCGTTGCCTGCTCCTTACACATTCGTGAGTCACCTTACACCCGATGCCACAGGACTGAAAGGCTGCATGCAGACTCCTTGTGAAACGCCTTGGCGCACCGTAATGGTCAGCGACGATGCACGCGACATGCTTTCGTCGAACCTCATCCTGAACCTCAATGAACCGTGTAAGATTGAAGACACATCATGGATTCATCCTACCAAGTATTGCGGTGTCTGGTGGGAGATGATCGTCGGCAAGAGCAACTGGCACTATACCGACGACTTCCCCTCTGTGCAACTCGACAAGATTGACTACACCAAGACCAAACCTCATAGACGTCATGGAGCCAACAACGAGAAAGTGCGCCGCTATATTGACTTCGCCGCAGCAAACGGTCTCGATCAGATTCTGGTCGAAGGATGGAATGTAGGCTGGGAAGACTGGGCAAACATGTGGAAACGCGATGTGTTCGACTTCGTCACCCCTTATCCCGACTTCGACATCAAGGCACTGAATGAGTATGCCCATTCAAAAGGCGTGAAACTGATGATGCACCATGAGACATCATCATCCACTCAGAACTATGAGCGTCATCTCGAAGAGGCTTTCGACCTGATGAACAAATATGGCTACGATGCCGTGAAGACAGGCTATGTGGGCGACATCATCCCTCGTGGTGACCATCACTACAGCCAGTCAATGAACAACCACTACATGCACGTTCTGAAAGAAGCAGCCAAACATCATATAATGGTCAACGGACACGAGGCAACGCGTCCTACTGGCATCTGCCGAACCTATCCTAACCTTGTCGGCAACGAGAGCGCTCGCGGCACAGAATACGAGGCCTTTGGCGGTAGTCGTCCCGATCATACGGTCATTCTGCCCTTCACGCGCTTACAGGGAGGTCCGATGGACTATACGCCTGGCATTCTGGAAACCGACCTTGGAACCTGGAGCGAGAACAAGAACACTGTCCACACAACGCTTGTAGGTCAACTGGCTCTCTACGTCACAATGTACAGTCCCCTGCAAATGGCTGCCGACCTCCCCGAAAACTATGCGAAGTTCATGGACGCATTCCAATTCATCCGTGATGTAGCCTGCGACTGGGACGATTCGCGTTATCTCGAGGCAGAGCCAGCCGACTACATTACTGTTGCCCGCAAGGCAAAGGGTACCGACAACTGGTTCATCGGTGGCAAATGCGATGAGAACGGTCACCAAAGCACTATCAAACTCGACTTCCTCGACAAAGGTCGGAAGTACGAATGCACTATCTACGCTGACGCCAAGGATGCTCACTATCAGAACAATCCGAAGGCCTACACAATCACTAAAAAGACCGTGAAGGCTGGGCAGACGCTGAAACTCAAAGAGGCTCCCGGCGGAGGCTTCGCTATCTCATTAATCGCAAAATAACAATGAAAAAACTAATTATTACAAGCATGATTGCTATGATAGTAGCATGCACCCCCAAGGACACTACGTTCCACTTCGACGAAATGACCTATTCGCCCAGCGAAACCGTATTCAAGTTATTTGCCCCTGCCGATGCTAAATGCTTTGTAGTGGTTGGTAATGATACATTGTCGATGACTCTCGGCACTGATTCCATCTGGACCGCTACTGCTGAAGGCGACCAGAAGGGAAAAGCCTATGAGTTCCTCGTCAATGGCGTGGCTTCACCTGGTGTTTTTGCCAAGGCCGTGACCATCAATGGTGGCAAGGGCGTCGTCATCAACCTGAAGGAAACCAATCCCGAAGGATGGGAGGCAGACAAACGACCTGTAGTAGCCTCGCCTGCCGACCTCGTCATCTACGAGATGCACCATCGAGACTTCTCAATTGATGCGTCTTCGGGACTGGAGCACAAGGGAAAATTCCTTGCTCTGACAGAAGAGAAGGCCATCAATCACCTGAAGAACCTGGGTGTGAATGCCATTCACATTCTGCCCAGTTACGATTTCGGTTCGGTTGACGAGACCAAACTTGACGAGAACAAATACAACTGGGGCTATGACCCCGTGAATTACAATGTGCCCGACGGCAGTTATTCCACGAATCCCGAAGACCCCGCTTGCAGGATTAAGGAGTTCAAGCAGATGGTGCAGGCACTTCACAAGGCAGGCATCCGCGTGATTCTCGACGTGGTTTACAACCACACCTACGACATCGAACACTCGAACTTCCAGCGCACATATCCCGACTATTATTACCGCAAGGCAGCCGACGGAACCTATTCCAACGGTTCAGGCTGTGGCAACGAGACTGCTTCCAATCAGCCGATGATGCGCCTATTCATGCTCGAGAGCATGAAATACTGGATTCAGGAATACCACATCGATGGTTTCCGCGTCGACCTCATGGGCTGTCACGATATTGAGACGATGAATCTCATTCGCGACGAAGTGAACAAGATTGACCCCACCATATTTATTTATGGCGAGGGATGGAGCGCTGGACAATGCGCCTATCCGCAGGAGAAACTCGCTATGAAGGCCCATGCGCAACAGTTGAATGGCATTGCAGCCTTCTCCGACGACATGCGCGATGCGCTCCGCGGTCCTTTCAATGACGACACGAAGGGCGCCTTCCTTGCTGGACTTGCAGGGGAAGAGGAAAGTCTGAAGTTTGGTCTGGTTGGTGCCATCAGCCACCCACAAGTGGATATGACGAAGGTGAACTATTCGAAGGAACCCTGGACTAACGAGCCGACTCAGCAGATTTCCTACGTGAGTTGCCACGACGACATGTGCCTCGTTGACCGCCTGAAGACTGAACTTCCTGGTATTTCCACCGACGAACTCATCCGTCTCGACCTTCTTGCTCAGACGGCCGTCTTCACCTCTCAGGGTGTACCGTTTATGCTCTCGGGCGAGGAAATGCTACGCGATAAGAAAGGCGTCCACAACTCCTTTGAATCACCCGATTCAGTGAACCGTCTCGACTGGACCAATCTCGAACGCTATCCGCAGGTGTTCCAGTACTATAAGCAACTCATCCAACTCCGCAAGAACCATCCTGCCTTCCGCCTTGGCAATGCCGAACTGGTAAGAAAGCATCTGGAATTTCTTCCCACGGAGCCTTGTCTCGTAGGATTCGTCCTGAAAGACAACGCCGGTAATGATGCCTGGAAAAACATCATCGTGATATTCAATGGCAATCGCGAACCACAGACCATTAGCATTCCCAGTGGCAATTACACGGTGGTTTGCTGCGATGGGCAAATCGATGAGAACGGCCTTGGCGAGGTTCATGGCGACAAAGTTGTTGTTGACCCACAGGCAGCACTGATTCTGCACGACTAAGAATCTCCTACCCTTTGAGGAAGCAACGCTTCCAAAACATGAAACAAAACAATAAAAATAGGATATGAAGAAGAATAAAGTTTTTATGTTCATTTGTTCGCTGTGCGGACTTGTGACCGCTTGTAATAATGGCGCAAAAGACGCGAAGACACTCGCACAAATCACTGAAAACGACGTCCAGATTTCGCGCATCGATCCCACCGACTGGTATGCAGGAATGAAAGACCCGTCGCTGCAACTCATGGTCTACGGACAAGGCATTCGTGAGGCAGAAGTGAAGGTGAAGGGAGCAAAAATCGACTCCGTCGTTCGCCTCGACTCGCCAAACTATCTACTGGTCTATCTGAACGTGAAAGGCTGCAAGGCCGGAACACTTCCCCTGACCTTCAAGTTGGGTGACAAGAAAACTACTGTGGCCTACGAACTGAAAGAACGCGAAAAGGCAGGCGAAGAGCGCATGGGATTCTCCAATGCAGACGTGCTCTATATGCTCATGCCCGATCGTTTTGCCCAGGGCGAGAACCACCCCGCACAGATTGAAGGTATGAACACCTACAAAGAGGATCGTTCGCAACCTTCTCTCCGTCATGGTGGCGATCTGGAGGGAATCCAGCAGCATCTCGACTATTTCAATGAACTCGGTGTTACGGCACTTTGGTTCACACCCGTACTCGAGAACAATTCGCCCGATCAGGAGAATGGATTCAGCACCTATCACGGTTATGCCACCACCGATTACTATCGTGTAGACCCGCGCTTCGGCACCAATGAACAATATCGAACACTCGTAGCAGAAGCCCACAAGAAAGGTCTGAAAGTCGTGATGGACATGATTTTCAACCACTGTGGTTTCGAACATCCATGGGTGACCGATATGCCTTCAAAGGACTGGTTGAACACGCCCGAATGGCTTTCGGAGAAGAAGAGCGGCCGTGACCCAATGACAGGCTTCACAGCCAATGCAGACGGCTCCGAGCCCATGAAGAGCGCCTATCTGCAGACATCATATAAACTGACACCCGTGATGGATCCCTATGCTTCAGAAGTCGATCGCCACGAAACCACTGACGGTTGGTTCGTACCGTCTATGCCTGACCTCAACCAACGGAATCCTCATGTGATGAAGTATCTCATTCAGAACAGCATCTGGTGGATTGAGACTGTAGGCATCGATGGAATCCGTATGGACACCTACCCTTATGCCGATCGTGCCGGAATGGCTGAGTGGATGAAAGTTCTCGACAACGAATATCCCAATTTCAACACCGTTGGCGAAACTTGGGTGACCGAACCCGCCTATACGGCTGCCTGGCAGAAGAACTCGCGCCTTTCTGAGACGAATAGTTATCTGAAGACCGTGATGGACTTCTCGTTCTTCGACAAACTGAATCAGGCGAAACATGAGGAGACCGATGGCTGGTGGAATGGCTATAACCGCATCTACAACTCACTCGTCTACGACTATCTCTATGAAGAGCCGTCGAACGTGATGGCATTCATCGAAAATCACGATACCGACCGCTTCCTTGCAAATGGTCAGGACACGCTTATGCTGAAACAGGCGCTTGCCCTGCTGCTCACGATGAATCGCACTCCGCAACTCTATTACGGTACTGAGGTGCTGATGAACGGAACGAAGGAAGTAACCGATGGCAACGTGCGTAAGGACTTCCCGGGGGGATTCCCAGGCGATACGCATAACTGCTTTACTGCCGAGGGTCGTTCACAAGCCGAACAGACAATGTTCACATGGCTCTCGAACCTCCTCCACTGGCGTAATGGCAACGAGACCATCATTCGCGGCTATCAGACACAGTTCTGCCCTTGGAAGGGTGTCTACGTTCTGGCTCGTCGCTGGCACCACAACACTGTGATGACAATTCTCAATGGTACCTCACAACCAACTGTGCTCGAGGTTGACCGCTACAAGGAACTCTTCGACAAAGACCAACTCCAGCGTGAAGCAGTCGACGTGATCAGTGGAAAGAAATACGACCTGACGAAGGACCTCGAACTGTCACCGCGTCAGACGCTCGTGCTCGAATTCTAATGCTCACAGCATAAACCCAACAACGCCCGAAAGAATCCTCCATTCTCTCGGGCGTTATTTATATAATATAATGTATAAACGGTTGAGATTTCCCTTATTCCTTATTTCTACGGCCTTTTAGCCTTTGAAATTGCACCAAACAAGAAATCACCCTCAAAAGGAATATCACTCCCACCGCTTATAAAGAGAGGTCGTTAGAGAGTCTTTTCCTTATCAGCGTCAACCCATCGCGAAGAGGGAGCAGCACCTGTTCCACGCGATTGTCTTGTAGGAGATGATCATTGAACTGACAAATGCCTACGGTTTGTGGATCATGGTCGTAAGCGGCATCAACAACGTGTCCATCCCACAGCGTATTATCTGCCAGAATGAAACCACCTGGCCGAATCTGTTTGAGTACGGTTTCGTAGGTCTCCACATAGGTTCGTTTGTCGCCGTCGATGAAGGCAAGGTCGAAGGTCATATCCAGTTGCGGAACCACATCGTTTGCGTCGCCAATCATGAAGGTGATGCGGTCGCCATAGGGAGAATTTTCAATCCATGGGCGAGCAAAATCCTCCATTTCATCGTTCTTCTCGATGGTCCACAAGTGAGCATCTGCCAATTCGTCAGGATAGTCTTTCGCGAGTTGAGAAAGGCCTTCCGCAAGGCAAAGTGCAGAATAGCCGCTGAAAGTTCCTACTTCCAGCACGCGCTGGGGACGAATCATCATTACAAGCATCTTCAGCAGTCGCCCTTGCAGGTGGCCGCTGGTCATTCTTCCATGCAAAGTGCGCACGTTCGTATCGCGCCAAAGTCGATAGAGATAGTCTGATTCTGGCGCGGAATGTTCCCGTACATAGCGTTCTAATTCCTCAGTCACTGAAACAAAAAAACATTAGTTATTACTTCTTTTTCGGAAGATTGACTTCCTCGGGGGCAAGAGATTTCCCGAATCTCAATTCTCTACCTCAAAGATTTATTTCGAGGCATTTCTCTTGTTCCTTGCTTCTTGCTCCCTATAAAACTATTCAGCGGTAAGCGCTTCCACACCCAGCCGGTAACTATCAAGGCCGAATCCGCAAATCACGCCGCAGCAAGCAGCAGAAATCATCGAATGATGACGGAACTCCTCGCGCTGATGGACGTTTGAGATGTGAATCTCCACCACGGGAACCTTAATCGCACGGATGCAATCGCCAAGGGCCACGCTCGTGTGCGTATAGGCGCCAGCATTGAGCACCACTCCATCAACCTCGCCGAAACCCACCGACTGCAACTTGTCAATCAGTTCGCCTTCGACATTGCTCTGATAATAGGAAATCTCGGCCTTCTCAGCAAAGCGCTCACGCAACTGGGGAAGGTAGTTCTCAAACGATTCGCTGCCATAGATGCCTGGTTCGCGAAGTCCCAGCAGATTGAGGTTGGGGCCGTTCACAATCAGAATTTTTTTCATATCAGTTTTGAGTTTTTGAATTTCCAGAAAAAATTTTGTAACTTTGCCATTGAAATGGTGAAGTTGCCACAAAGATACACATTTTCATGGAAAAGGACAAAAAATCGGAGGAAAAACTCGTAAAATCATACGTGCGCTATCTGAAACTGGAGCGCAACTATTCCGCCAATACGCTGGAAGCCTATCGCCACGACCTTGACTATTTGCTGACTTATTGCCATCGTGAGCAGAAAGAACCGCAGGAGTTGAAGTTGGAGGACCTACAGCACTTTGCCGCCACTATTCATGAGCAAGGCATTGGACCGACTTCTCAGGCACGTATTCTCAGTGGAGTGCGCTCGTTCTATCGCTATCTGCTTCTCGACGGCTACATCGAACAAGACCCTACGGAATTACTGGAATCGCCCCGTATCGGTGAACATCTGCCTGAAGTGCTGTCGACCGCGGAAGTCGACCAACTCGAAAGTTCCATCGACCTTTCTCGTGCTGAAGGTCATCGCAACCGTGCGATTATCGAAATTCTGTTCTCGTGTGGCTTGCGCGTGAGCGAACTGGTGAATCTTCATCTCTCCGACCTTTTCCTCGATGAGGGTTTCATCCGCGTGCTGGGCAAAGGTTCAAAGGAGAGACTCGTCCCCATTTCGAAGCGAGCCGTACAGGAATTAGGCTTTTGGTTCGACGACCGCAAACACATGCAGATAAAGCCTGGTGAAGAGGACTATGTCTTCCTTAATCGTCGTGGTGCCCATCTGACTCGCACGATGATTCTTATCATGATTAAGCGACAGGCAGAGGCGGCAGGCATCAAGAAGACCATTTCGCCCCATACCCTTCGCCACTCCTTTGCCACAGCATTGCTCGAAGGTGGTGCCGACCTTCGAGTCATTCAGGCAATGCTTGGTCATGAGGACATCAGCACCACCGAAATCTATACCCACATCGATACCACCACACTTCGCGAGGAAGTCCTTCAGCACCACCCCCGTAACATTTCTTCCCACAAGAATTCTTCGAATGATTAAACATTAAAAAAAAATACATCATTCTTATTGTAAAATTACAAAATAATGTGTATTTTTGCAAGCGGGAACATTATAAAAGAACCGAGGGAGCAGTGAGCGCAAAGGAACCTTTAGCCGAGTCGCGAACGAGGAAGAGTCCGTAGGCTCAACGGGCGGCATTGTTCACTTAAAACTAACCCATAAGAGAAAACACATTATGTACAGAATTGAAACTCATCCCATCTTAGACATTCCACAGAGCGAGATTGTGGAATTTATGTATGAAGGACAGAAGGTGCTGGGCAGGAAAGGCTATACGATAGCAGCCGCCTTGCATCAGGCGGGTTTTCCCGTCCACAGCCACAGCCTTGACGGTCGCAACCGAAGTCTGAACTGCGGCATCGGTAAATGCGGTGCCTGCGAAATGCTCGTCGACGGCGAAGTGCGCCGCATCTGCGTCACCAAGGTCGATGGTGTAAAGGAAGTGAGCCGTATGGACAACAGCGAGGTGAAATTGCCAGAGGTTCGCATACAGAAATCTCGTGAGGTGAAGGTTTACAAGACACAGGTGGTCATCATCGGTGCTGGTCCTGCTGGCCTTGCTTGCCGTGAGCAGTTGAACGCTTTCGGCATTGACAACATCGTGATTGACAACAACAGCAAGATAGGTGGACAATTCAATATGCAGACGCATCAGTTCTTCTTCTTTGAGAAGGAGAAGAAGTTCGGCGGTATGCGTGGATTCGACATTGCCAAAACGCTGGCAGGCGAGAACCATGAGAACATTCTGCTGAATAACACGGTATGGGACTTGCTGGAAGGTCGCCGTGTGGCTATCAAGAACATCGACACGGGTGAGGTGGCTTACGTAGATGCCGAGTATCTTGTGGTGGCAACGGGTGCTGTTCCCTTCATGCCGACATTTGAGAACGATGACGTGCCGGGTGTCTATACTGCTGCTGTGTTCCAGAAGATGATGAATCAGGAACATACATTGCTGGGCAAGCGAGTGCTCACTGTGGGCGCAGGCAATATCGGCTATCTGACCTCCTATCAGGGTATGCAGGCCGGGGCTACCATCAAGGCTATCATTGAGGCAATGCCCCGTGAGGGAGGCTTCCCCGTTCAGGCTAACCGCGTCAGGCGTTTAGGCATCCCCATCATGACGGGTTATACGCTGGTGCGCGCCATCCCCAACGCCGATTATACTGGAGTGACGGGTGCGGTGATTGCAAAGTGTGAGAACTTCAAGCCTATTCCTGGCACAGAACAGGTGATTGACGACATCGACATTATTAATATATGTACTGGTCTGATTCCTGACAATCAACTGTTGGTGAAAGGCCGGGAGGTGTTCGGACAGAATACCTTTGGTGTGGGCGATGCCATCCGCATCGGCGAAGGCACCAGTGCTGTTCTCCGTGGTCGGCAGGCTGCTTACGAAGTGGCCCAGGCGAAGGGAATCCGCTTCAACTACGACGACTATCTGGACATTTCGCGCCAGTATATCGACTCGCAACAGCACCCCGTCCGCATCCTTGAGAAACCCAAACTGCCTTCGAAAGAGCGCATGGCGCAGAAACCATTCGTACAGTTGGACTGCCTCTATGGCTTTGCCTGCAATCCCTGCTCGTTCAGTTGTCCACAGGGGGCTATCAGCAAACCCGCCACTAACACCACACCGACAGTTGACTACGACAAGTGCATCGGCTGTATGCAATGTGTCAACAGTTGTCCGGGCTTGGCCATCTTTGGCTACGACCTGAAGAAGAACGTCTGCTTCCTGCCCATCGAATATGCGGTGGAAGATGGTGCCGAAGTCTTCTTGGTCGACAACGATGGAAAGAAGATTGGCGAGGGAGTTGTTGAGAAAGTTCTGAAGAAGCCCAACAAGACGAATGTGGCACGGGTGAGATGCCTCACACCCTCAGGAGAGGGAAGCGAAATGCTCAACCTTACTGATGTGAAGGGGTTCATCCTGAAAGAAAGATATACCGACGAGAAAGTCACGACGACCTCCTTCGCCGGAGAGGATGAAGGAGATTCTCCTTACGTCTGTCATTGTGAGGACATCAAGTTGGATCGCATACTGGAAGTGGTTGGCAACCGCAAGACAATATCGGTTGACGAGTTGAAACACATTACTCGTCTGGGCATGGGACCTTGTCGTGGAAAGCGGTGTATCCCACGCGCCCGTCAGATACTGCGCAGTTATGGTGTCGAACTGGTGGGCGATGCTACCCCACGTGCACCGTTGTCGAATCCTGTCACCCTGGGCGACCTCTATAATGAGCAGACGAAGGAAGTCTTTGTATTCCCGAAGAGGAACGAAGTGAGGAAGGAGCAGGTGGAAGTATTTATTGCCGGCGGCGGTATTGCTGGTAGTTCGCTGTTCCGCTACTTCTCGGAGGCAGGCAAGCATCCGGTCATGATCAACTATAGCCGCGGTGCCTCATGGCGATGCATTGGCGGTGGACGTCCTGCTTTCTCGAATCCCGACATCGCCGACATCGCCGTTCACAATCATGAAATCTTCAAGCAGATGCAGCAGGTTCATAACATCAATTACCGCACGACACACTATGTCAACCTGGTGCATGACGAGGCTACTTACAGGTCGTTGGATGCTTCGCGAGCATGGAGCGATGCCTATATGATAGAACGCAAGGATTTCAAGAAGGAAATCTCTCCGTTATGGGACGACAGCAAGGACACCTATAGCCATGCGCTCATCACCCGCGACTGCTGGCAAGCCACACCAGGACGAGTCATCGACTACATCCGTGGCATCGGCGTGGAAAAGGGCGGCCGTTATTACGAGGACTGCGAGTTGCTTCACGTTCAGAAAGTTGGCGACCACTATGTAACTCTGGTTCGTGACCACGAAGGACATTACGTGGAGTACACCTGCGACCATTTCGTCAACGCGATGGGTTGGGGAGCCGAGAAATTCAACGACCAACTTGGCCTTGATACCGGTCTTTATCCTGTGAAGCACCAAGCCTTCATCACGCGCCGACTGCCCATGATGGGTCCAAATGGCGGACCGTTGGACATGATCATTGACCGTCGCCACTACAAGGGATTCAGTGCCGTCTATGGGCAGCAGTGGGGTCACACGGGTCAGATTATCGGCTGTGCCAGCCCTGACACCGATGCCTACGAAGCCCGTCAGAACATCAAGTACAATAGTAAGGAATTCCTGGAGATTGTCAGCGAGATGTTTGCCGAATGGATTCCGAACCTGCGCGAGGTAGGGTTCTTAGCCGTGTGGGCAGGTCGTTACACCGAACCGCGATACATCGTTGACCCGGAAGTGGGTCTCTGCACTGGTCTGCGCGGTCATGGATTCATGTTGGGACAATATCTTGCCAAACTCTATGTGGACAAGTACCTTGGCCGTGAGGTACCTTCCTATATGGAAGACCTCAAGATTGGAGGCAAGGGCTTGTCGGAAAATGCATTCAAGTAAATAATCGATTTACGCGCATGTTAACCTCACATGTCACCGTTTCCTTCTGAAACGCCTTTGACAAAGGAATAAAGAGACGGGAGGCGTCCTTACGACACCTCCCGTCAACTATTTACTTTGAGCCATTCGAGCATTACTAATTACTCATTCCTCATTACTCATTACTCATTATTCACTCCATAAACTCCATTGTCTGGAAGAATTCGGGTTGATGGAAGTCGGGAGAGGGAGTGATGATTGGGAAGCGCGAGAGGAAATGGGGAACGGCGAGGCAGTCGCCGCATTTGTAAATATTCCCACGCATAACTTGTCCCGTGAAATCCTTCACGTCGCTCTCGAACAATGTCGAGACGGGAACAACCAACGCCATCTGCCATTCGAACTGACCTTCAGCCATTTCGATGGGAGATTTACCCAACGACGACCAGCGACTCACTGCCTTCGTCACTTCTGCTGGAGCCTTACGCCTATCGTGTCGGTCTTCACCAGCCGCCACGAGCAAAGTTCCGCCACAGTTGCATTCCATATTGTAGTAGGGTCCGCCTTCCTTCGGCTGCAGGAACAACTCGCAACACGAATCTTCCCACACGCTACCGCCATCTTCCGCTGCCTTTGCGCGAATGCATTCTTCTTCCACCCGATAATGAATCAGCAACTCTCCGCCCGTATGAGCAAGAGCCACCTTCACGTGCGGCTGATAGGGATAGTCTTCAGGCCAGTTCAGAATGTCAACATCGGCATATTTCACGCCGTGCATCATCAACACCTGAGGCACTTCCTCGGCTCGCAACACATGCGAAATCTTTAGTTTTGGTATCAGCATCTTTTCTTCTTCTATGAAAAAAAGAGACGCAACCCGATTCCTGTATTCCAGAAAACACGTGCTGCGTCTCTCGTGTAAAGTTATTATTTCTTCAGGCTTGCGATGAATTCCTTCATCATCGGTTCACGCTTGCAGGCTTCCTGATAGAGGCGCAACTGATTGCGTGAGCGGTCGAGATTGTGTTCCGGATAGCGGCACTTCCAGTAGTGGTCACCAGAGAGATAGTCCCACATGAAGCGCACAGCCTGCATGAATGGGAACAACTCAACGGCATAGGGCAGCAACTCCACTTCAAGCGGCGTGAGGAATTCGCCTGCCGACTCCACATAACCCTTCGTGAAGGCCTTGAACAACTCCTCGTTGAAGCCTACATTGTCGAGGTTGGGGTCGTCTTCGGCGGTGGTGTTGGCTGCCGAGCGAAGGAAGTCGCCGTAGTCGCTGAAGAACAGCGAGGGCATCACCGTATCAAGGTCGATGACCAACAGGAACTTTCCTGTCTCGGCATCAAACATCATGTTGTTCACCTTCGTATCGCAATGGCAGATGCGACGCGGCAGTTTGCCTTCGCGGAACAGGCGCTCGCCTTGACACATGCGCTCTGCATCACGCTCAAAGAGGTCGAGGATATCCTTCACACCAGCGACTCTGCCCACAGGGTCTGCCGCCATCACTTCACGCAATTGCTGCATGCGGAACTCCATATTGTGGAAGTCAGGAATCGTGTCGCCAAGCGGCTCGGGAACATCGACGAGCATCTTCTCGAAGTCGCCAAATGCCACACCGGCGAGATAACTATACTCTGGGTTGACCGTCTCAAAAGTCACTGCACCGGGAATGAATACCATCACGCGCCAATAGCGGCCTTCCTCGTCGCAGTAGTAGGTCTTGCCATTCTGGGCCTCAACGAAATTCAGCACCTTGCGGTCAATGTCTTCTTCGCCACGAGCCTCCAGTTTCTGACGGATGTGGCGCGTCACAACCTCAATGTTGTGTTGCAGCAGGTCCACATCGGTGAAGATGGCGTTGTTGATGCGCTGCAGCACATAGTCGGGCGCATCACCCTTCGTTACTACTTTATAAGTATCGTTAATCAGGCCATTGCCCAGGGGCTTCACTTCAGCCACTTCGCCCTTCAACTGGAACTGGGGCAGGATTTTCTGGAAATCTACAGTTTGCATTTTCTATTCAGCGTTTTCAATTAATTATTTCAATAACTCAATCAATTCGCGCATACCATCAGAAGCACCTTTCTTGATATGCCTAAAATTAGGAATTCCGCCCGTAGGCACTTCATTCGGATCAATCAGATAGATAGGGGTTCCAGGCCTCGTGTAGCGCACAAGACCCGCAGCGGGATAAACATTCAGCGAAGTTCCGATAATCACGAAAATATCGGCTTCACCAGCGGCAACGGCAGCGGGCTCAATCATGGGAACGCTCTCACCAAAGAACACGATGAACGGGCGAAGCAGCGAACCGTCATCGGCCTTCTCTCCTGCTTCAACGTCGGGGTCGTCAGGACCAAGTTCACGGACATATCGCTCGTCGAACTGATCGTAGGAAGAACAGACCTTCGTAAGTTCACCATGCAAATGGATAATATGGCTCGAACCAGCCTTCTCATGCAGATTGTCCACATTCTGAGTGACCACGACCACCTCATAGTCCTTCTCCAACTCGGCAATCAGTTTATGTCCCGTATTAGGCTGTGCAGCAAAGAGTTTTCTACGCAAGCCATTATAGAAATTATTCACCAATACTGGGTCGCGAAGCCAGCCCTCGTGGCTTGCCACCTGTTCCACAGGATAATTTTCCCATAGACCGTCAGAACCGCGGAATGTCTTGAAACCGCTCTCCACAGACATACCGGCACCCGTCAAAAACACAATTTTCTTCATAGGCTTCATGGTTTAATTGATTGTTTACGCTTGCAAATTTAATTGTTTACGCTTCCAAATTTGATTGTTCACGCTTGCAGTTTTGATTGTTTACGCTTGCAATTTTGATTGTTTACGCTTGCAAATTTAACAAATTCCCCCGAAACCGCCAAACCAATGAACTAGAAAATCTTTCCTCCCCAACGTCCTTGTAACTCATCAACGATCACCGCAATCACCTCGAAGTTTATATAAAGACTATCTCTTTACCCTACAAAGCATGCCTTTATACCTATATAAAGACCATCTTTATACCCCTATAAAGACATGCTTTCTATGGTCAAAAGGACATCTCTCTATGGTCAAAAGGATGCCTTTACATAGTCGAAAGGATTGCTTTGTGTGGTCGAAAGCAAAACTTTGCATAATCTTTATATGATCAAACACTACTGTCCAAAGAAAATTTCCCATAAGGTCAGCTGACCATCATCGGAGTCATTCTGAAGACTTTTTGGTTTAACAAATAGCTTGCCTAAGGGTTTCCTCTCAAAGAGTACTTTCCCGATGGCAGCCGATAAAATATAAAGATCTTGATCAACATGATACACTTTCTTTGCAATGGCAAGCAGCAGATAGTCGCAGATGGCAATCCATATCTGCGAGAATACTGCATTTTGGCTCGTTCCATAGAACGACTTGATGTGGAGTCGCTGCTTTATCCATTTGAAGAAACATTCCACCTGCCAGCGCTCCCGATAGAGCTCTGCAATAGTCAGATAAGAGTGAGTGAAATCGTTGCTCAGGAATCTATAGACGTTGCCAGTGGCATAATCCTCGTAAACAACCATGCGGAGTGTGTCTGGATACCATTTGGAGGTCATTGGCCCAGTAAGTCTGATGATGGCATCACTTATAACTCCAGTCTGCTTGTCTACAGGACGTTCCTCCAGCACTTCATACTTCATATTATCCTTGGCTCTTGTCACAAAGAACGCTTGTTGTCTATGGAAGTGGTTAAACAACTGTTTGAAGTCAACGTAGCCCTTGTCCATGAGATAGTAGCTTCCAGGCTCTACGGGAATCAGACTCATAGCCTTGGAATCATGAACGGCAGCCTCTGTCAGATAGATGAAGGTAGGTATGGAACCACGCAAATCCAGCAGCGTGTGCATCTTTACACCGCCTTTATCATGATGCAGACGAGCCCACGGGCAAAGCTGGAGGCACAGTTTGATGGTGCTGCTGTCAAAGGCATACACAATGCCCTCCACGTC
>JAILFH010000044.1 GCA_024697645.1 Prevotella sp. | reverse complement strand
ATGGGCACGGAAATCTGCGTGTTGAAGTCCACACGGCAGCGGCGGTCGCGATAGCTCATCATGGAGCTGTCAAAACCGAAGAAGTCGCGAAGCAGGTTGGAGGCAAAGGCTTTGACAAGGGCTGTGCGCCGCTCGTCGCTGCTCTCGTTCAAAATGTCGTACATCTTGCCCTGATAAACTTGGTTGTCTTTCAGACAAGGCAGCTTCTGAAGATCCTCGTTGGTCATGTTTTTCAGGCGGGCATACATTGCGCTGAAGATGTTGCCTTGGTCGGGAAAGCCCACGTCCTTGCCTTCGATGATCAGATTCTGGATGAGGTTGTGCAGAATCTCATCGCCTGCCAAATAAAAACTGTCCCAGAAGAGTGGGATGGGGGTGAGCAGGCTGCGGCCCTGCCCCTTGCACTGGTAGGAGCAGATCATCACGTCGGTCGTGCCGGCGCCAATGTCGATAGAGCCGATGGTGAGCGACTTGCCTTCATATCCTTCCTCTTTCTCCTCGGGCCTTACGTGGCCTTTCAGTTCGAAGAATTTGTGTATCTCGCCGCTGTAGCGCTGAGCTATCTCGGCATAAAGGTAGACCAGCTGGCAGCAGGAGGCCTCGTCGAAGCTCCACATGCGCTTGCCTTCATTGTCGTCGTCGTCCTTCACGCGCAGTGACTGCGATGTGGGAATGACCACTGGCTCGCCAAAAGAGGGATTGCCCTGCTTCAGCGCGTTGATGGCATCCTCGGCACATTGGCGCAGCTTGATCTGTTCCTTCACGGGCATGGCCGTGGGGCAAGTCAGGATGATGTTACGCAGTTGGCGGCGGCAGTCCATGTTACCGTGTTTCGTGCGGAACTTGATGCTGTTAATCTGGGTCTGAGCCTGCTGCAATATCTCAATGAGCACAAAGGTCATTAGGGAAGAGCGCGAGTAGTTGTTGCCGCTGCTCTCTACAATATTGTCGGGGCCCACATAGTTGCCCGTCTTGTCAAACAGGTCTGACAGCCCAGGCACGTAGATGTTGTCGGACAGGCGGATATTGTACGGGTCGTCAACTGTGGTCAAAAACTCCCACTGCCCGTCATAGGGCTTCCAGTCCCAAAGATAGCGCTTCGGGCTGCTATAGTTCGTCGTGCGCTCGCTCAGACCGTCTTCTTCCAGCGAACGGTACACCAGACGCTTGGCCTCCTCGCCCACACGCACCAGTGAGTGCCACTCGAAGGCGTCGTCGTCAAGCACGATGTCGTTGCCGAAGTCGGCCTTGCGGAATGCAAAACGCATGTCAAAGGACTTCTCGTAGGTTTTCGACGGGTCGCTCATATCGCGTATCTCCAGCATCATCGCCTTTGTGAAGTCGCCCTCCTCGAACAATACGCCGCAAGTGCGCGAGTTACCGATGTCCATCACCAGGTCGACGTCTATCTGCCGACGGTTGTTGTTGTGAAGAGTAACCTCGGGAGCAGCACCCATCACGCGGATGAAGTTCACAAGATAAATGTAGTAGCCGATGTACTTGTGCGACTGATTACGGTCGAGTTGGCCCAGCAACGATGAAATATAGTCGGAGAAAGCAAAGAAATACTGGCTCGTCGACATAAAGTCCATCAACTGGTCGGCGCGGTTGCTGAGGCAGTATTCCTTCGTCTCGCCTTCATCGTCATAGAAGTAGGGACGCTTATAGTGTGTGATGGCGTTTTCATCGTCACCGAAAATAATCATGTTGTTGTGCTCGACTAGCGGGTCGTTGTCGCCCAGCATCGTGTCGAAGGCCCATAGGAAACGGTAACGGTCGGTATCCTTCTTGCTGCCCTTGCCAACACGCTCAATCTTCACGCGGCACCATGTGAACGGGTCATTGGTCGTCGTACCGTCAATGTCCTTCTCAAACATCGGCATAGGGAGCCATTTGCCAAGCAGTAGCTCAAAGGCGGGCTGCACGCTGCCGTCGAAGCGCGACCTGACACGGTAGCCGGCCAGAGAGTTGATGTTGAAAATTTCAGCATCACCGTCCTTGTAGGCAGAGAACGTCGTCGTCGATTCGCCCTTCTTCATCTTTAGCAAGCCTGCCTCGTCCAGCTCCTCGTGGCCGTTGGGGCGGAGTTCCACCTTCTCACTCTGGCGCAACTCGCCAAGGGGAATGTAAATGGCCTCCTGACTATGATAATAAAGCAGGTCAAACATGAGCTCACCCGACAGAAAGTCGGTCGTCTCGCAGAAGGAATACTTCAAGGTGCGTCCGTTAGAAAAAGTCAGCTGTTCGGAAGGGTTAAACTCCTTTTCCGTGCTAACAAACTGAATTCCACTGTTGGCAATAAGGTGTTCCATTGTTTATCAGTTGTTTGGTATGAATAATCTGTCAGTTATTATTATCAGCGTGCAAATTTAATGAATTTTGCGTAATATGACAAATTTTTAAGATATTTTTTTTAAGGTGTGTTGAAGCCAGTTCCTTCCCATTTGTCGCTTATAAAAATAATGTTGATGTGTTTTTAAATGTTTATTCGCAATAATGTCACCTAACGATTATTCATATCCCCCGAATTCTACAGTAAAAAAAGCATTTGGTACACATTTCGTACACACCGTGTGTATTTTTAGTACATACCGTGTGTATTTTTTTTGTACAAGGTGCGCATGAAGTAAAACAGCTTCCAGTTTTCAGCGTGCATGATGGTGGCATTGCTGATGTCTATTTTTTCTAAAAACAGAATAAGACAATTGGTATGTAATTTCCTTGAAAAAAGCAAGCTCTATAATATAATAATAATGTATATGCCATTGTAAATATTTAAGAAAAAGAATACGGGTAAACGAAAAAAGTTGCAAAAATATTTGGTGGGTGTTGGAAAAGTTCGTACCTTTGCATCCGCAAACGAGGGAACGCCCCTTTTTTCGAGGGGCCTAGTCTTTGTCCGCGCAATGATTGAGATCTTTGAAAGGCTTACATAGACAGAATGAAGTAGTACAAGAAGCATCGGCCTGTTCCGGATTCTGGTTTTCCGGTATCCGGCGGCCGTTGGGTAGAAGAAACGAACCGTCAGTTTTATGATTGATGAGACGGGCTTTCTGTGTTTTTCTTTTTTGCTTGATACAATTCGAGTACAGGTTGTCCTGAATCAGATTCAGACAGAGTCTGCATGCGGCTTTGCCGTATGCGTCTCGCAGATACATTTTTACAATGAAGAGTTTGATCCTGGCTCAGGATGAACGCTAGCTACAGGCTTAACACATGCAAGTCGAGGGGCAGCACGGGGTTTGCTTGCAGACCCTGGTGGCGACCGGCGCACGGGTGAGTAACGCGTATCCAACCTGGCCCATAGTAGGGGATAGCCCGGCGAAAGTCGGATTAATACCCTATGTTCTCCGACGATGACATCTGAGTTGGAGCAAAGATTCATCGCTATGGGATGGGGATGCGTCTGATTAGGTAGTCGGCGGGGTAACGGCCCACCGAGCCATCGATCAGTAGGGGTTCTGAGAGGAAGGTCCCCCACATTGGAACTGAGACACGGTCCAAACTCCTACGGGAGGCAGCAGTGAGGAAT